>NZ_JBEZJZ010000016.1:0-118435 GCF_040651455.1 Streptomyces sp. NPDC048483 | reverse complement strand
GGTCGAGGGCGGAGGTCGGCTCGTCGAAGAGCAGCGCCTTGGCGAAGCCGGACGGCCTGGTGGTGATCGAGCCCGGTATGGAGCGGGAGCTGCTGGGGCCGATGCCGGTGCGGACGCTGCCGGGGGTGGGGCCGGCGACGGCCGAGGCGCTGCGCCGGGCCGGTATCCACACCGTCGCGGAGACCGCGGAGGCCGGTGAGGACGAGCTGGTGCGGCTGCTGGGGAAGGCGCACGGCGCCGGGCTGTATGTGATGGCGCTGGGGCAGGACGACCGCCCGGTGGTGGCCGAGCGGGACGCGAAATCCATTTCGGTCGAGGACACCTTCGAGGTCGATCTCACCGACCGGACGCGGGTGCGGGGCGAGCTGGTGCGGCTGGCCGAGCGCTGTGTGCAGCGGCTGCGGGAGGCCGGGCGGTCCGGTCGCACGGTGGTGATCAAGGTCCGTAACTACGACTTCTCGACGCTGACCAGGTCGGAGACGCTGCGCGGGCCCACCGACGACCCCGCTGTCGTACGGGAGGCCGTGGCGCGGCTCCTGGAGACGGTGGACACCACGGGCGGGGTGCGGCTGCTGGGCGTGGGGGTGAGCGGGCTGGCCGACTTCACGCAGGAGGATCTGTTCGCCCAGCTGGCGACGGAGCAGGAGGCCGAGGAGACGGCGGCCAGGGCGGCGGCGGAGCCGGCGGCGGGCGGGGTGGGTGAGCGGGAGCCGGAGGAGGAGCGGCCACGCCGCTGGCATCCGGGGCTCGATGTGGTGCACGAGGAATACGGCGCCGGATGGGTGCAGGGCAGCGGGGTGGGGAGAGTGACCGTACGTTTTGAACAGCCGTGGTCCGCACCGGGGAGGGTGCGGACCTTTGCCGTCGACGACCCGGCGCTGCGGCCGGGGGAGCCCTTGCCGCTGGTGGGCGGCGAGCCTGCGGGCGGTCAGTCCTCCGAACCGGCGACCCGGCCGAAGTCCTTGTCGCCCGAGGACGGGACGGAGTCGGAGGCCGGGGAAGAGATATCCAGCCGGTAGTGGTGGTAGAGCTGGAGTTCCTGCTCGGGGGAGAGATGGCGGCCCACCCCGAAGTCCGGGGCGTCCTTGATCAGCTTGCGGTCGTAAGGGATCCGCAGCCCCTCGTCGGCGAGCTCGCTCGGCTCCAAAGGGACGAAGGCATCCCGGCTGAAAAGGCCGGTCCGTACGGCGGCCCATTCGGGTTCGCCGGTGGCGTCGTCGAGATATACCTCATCAATGGTTCCGATTTTGGTGCCGTTCCGGTCGAACGCTTTGCGGCCGATGAGGCTCCGGGGATCGATATCTGTTTGCACAGCCCCTCCTAGTGGTCGCAACTGCACTGTGACACCTACCAAACGGCACATTTCATGCCTCGGCCACTCGAAGGATTCCCGGACAGGTGCGCTGGTAGGCTGACTTTTGGCCGCTGACCCCATGCGGGAGAGTCCCTTGCCGTTCGCGGTGGGGGCGCCGAAGGAGCAACTCCTCCCCGGAATCTCTCAGGCATCCGTACCGCATGGACGAGGTCACTCTGGAAAGTAGGGCGGGCCGCGGAGGACACAGCGCCGGGACCCTTCCTCACCGACGGTGAAAGCCGGCCCGCAGCCTGCGGGCCGGTGAAGCTCTCAGGTTGAGATGACAGAGGGGGAGGCCGTCCGGGCACCCACGCCGTGGTGCCCCTCGTAGGTCGCAGTGACCAGGAGGCCCCCGCAGATGACCACCAATCGCATCTCCTTGACCGAGCTGGAGCGCGGTACGCCTTTCGAGCGCCGGCATGTCGGTCCCGACCACGAGGCGCAGGCAAAGATGCTCGCGCAGGTCGGCTACGGCTCGCTGGACGAGCTGACCGCCGCCGCCGTACCCGACGTGATCAAGAGCGCGGAGGCCCTCGGCCTGCCGCAGGCCCGTACCGAGGCCGAGGTCCTCAAGGAGCTGCGCGGCCTCGCGGACCGTAACCAGGTCCTGTCCTCCATGATCGGCCTCGGCTACTACGGCACGTTCACCCCGACGGTGATCCTGCGCAACGTCATGGAGAACCCGGCCTGGTACACGGCGTACACGCCCTACCAGCCGGAGATCTCGCAGGGCCGCCTGGAGGCGCTGCTCAACTTCCAGACCATGGTCGCCGACCTGACCGGACTGCCCACCTCCGGCGCGTCCCTGCTGGACGAGGGCACCGCCGCCGCCGAGGCGATGGCGCTCTCCCGCCGTATCGGCAAGGTCAAGCAGGGCGTCTTCCTGGTCGACGCCGACTGTCTGCCGCAGACCATCGCGGTGATCGAGACCCGTGCCGAACCGACCGGCGTCGAGGTCGTCGTCGCGGACCTGAGCGACGGCATTCCCGCCGAGGTCGCCGAGCGCGGTGTCTTCGGTGTGCTGCTCCAGTACCCGGGCGCGTCCGGTGCGGTGCGGGACCCGCGCGCCGTCATAGCGCAGGCCCAGGAGCTGGGCGCGGTCGTCACCGTCGCCGCCGATCTGCTCGCCCTGACGCTGCTGACCTCGCCCGGCGAGCTGGGCGCGGACATCGCCGTCGGCACCACCCAGCGCTTCGGCGTCCCGATGGGCTTCGGCGGGCCGCACGCCGGCTTCATGGCCGTACGCGAGAAGTTCGCCCGCAGCCTGCCCGGCCGCCTGGTGGGCGTGTCCGTCGACGCCGACGGCAACAAGGCCTACCGCCTCGCGCTGCAGACCCGTGAGCAGCACATCCGCCGCGAGAAGGCGACCAGCAACATCTGCACCGCGCAGGTGCTGCTCGCCGTGATGGCCGGAATGTATGCGGTCTACCACGGCCCCGACGGCCTGCGGACGATCGCCCGGCGCACCCACCGCTACGCCACCGTGCTGGCGGAGGGCCTGCGGGCCGGTGGCGTGGAGATCGTCCACGGCGCGTACTTCGACACGCTCACCGCGCGGGTGCCGGGCCGGGCCGCCGAGGTCGTCGCTGCGGCCCGCGAGGCCGGTGTCAACCTCCGACCGGTCGACGCGGACCTGGTCGGCATCGCCTGTGACGAGACCACCGGGCGTGCGCAGCTGGCCGGTGTCTGGGGCGCCTTCGGGGTGCCGGGCGACGTCGAGCAGCTGGACGCCGTCGCTGCGGAAACGTTGCCGCAGGAGCTGCTGCGCAGCGACGACTACCTCGCCCACCCGGTCTTCCACCAGTACCGTTCCGAGACGGCGATGCTGCGCTACCTGCGCACCCTCGCCGACAAGGACTATGCGCTGGACCGCGGCATGATCCCGCTCGGCTCCTGCACGATGAAGCTGAACGCCACCACCGAGATGGAGCCGGTCACCTGGCCCGAATTCGGCCAGCTGCACCCCTTCGCGCCCGCCGACCAGGCACAGGGCTATCTGACGCTGATCCAGGAGCTGGAGGAGCGCCTCGCCACCGTCACCGGCTACGACAAGGTCTCCATCCAGCCGAACGCCGGATCGCAGGGCGAGCTGGCCGGTCTGCTGGCCGTCCGCGCCTACCACCGCGCCAACGGGGACGAGCAGCGCACCGTCTGCCTGATCCCGTCCTCGGCGCACGGCACCAACGCCGCCAGCGCCGTGATGGCCGGGATGAAGGTCGTCGTCGTCAAGACCGGCGAGGACGGCGAGGTGGACGCCGACGATCTGCACGCCAAGATCGAGAAGCACCGGGACGAGCTCGCGGTCCTGATGGTGACCTACCCCTCGACGCACGGCGTGTTCGAGGAGCACATCACCCAGATCTGCGCGGCGGTGCACGATGCCGGCGGTCAGGTCTACGTCGACGGCGCCAACCTCAACGCGCTGGTCGGCCTCGCCGAGCCCGGCAAGTTCGGCGGCGATGTCTCGCACCTCAACCTGCACAAGACCTTCTGCATCCCGCACGGCGGCGGCGGCCCCGGTGTCGGCCCGGTCGGCGTCCGCGCCCACCTGGCGCCGTACCTGCCCAACCACCCGCTGCAGCCCACCGCGGGCCCCGAGACGGGCGTCGGACCGATCTCCGCGGCTCCCTGGGGCTCCGCCGGCATCCTGCCGATCTCCTGGGCGTACGTCCGCCTGATGGGCGGCGAGGGCCTCAAGCGCGCCACCCAGGTCGCCGTCCTGAGCGCCAACTACATCGCCAAGCGCCTGGAGCCGCACTACCCGGTGCTCTACACCGGCCCCGGCGGCCTGGTGGCGCACGAGTGCATCATCGACGTCCGGCCGCTGACCAAGGCGACCGGTGTGAGCATCGACGATGTGGCCAAGCGGCTCATCGACTACGGCTTCCACGCGCCGACGATGTCCTTCCCGGTGGCCGGCACGCTGATGATCGAGCCGACCGAGAGCGAGGACCTCGACGAGCTCGACCGGTTCTGCGACGCGATGATCGCCATCCGCGCGGAGATCGAGAAGGTCGGCTCGGGGCAGTGGGACAAGGACGACAACCCGCTGCGCAACGCCCCGCACACGGCGGGTGCGCTGGCCGGTGACTGGGCGCACTCCTACAGCCGCGAGGAGGCCGTCTTCCCGGCCGGTGTCGTGGCTGCGGAGAAGTACTGGCCGCCGGTGCGCCGGATCGACGGTGCCTTCGGTGACCGTAACCTGGTCTGCTCGTGCCCGCCGCTGGACGAGTACGACGGCTGATCCGTCCGTACGGGTTCCGCGGATTCCGTAGGGGCATCCCGTACAACGTTCCGTACAACATCAAGGGCCCTCGGCAGATCTGCCGGGGGCCCTGTTGTACTGCCAGGCGCTGACGGGTCAGGCGACGCTGGCGACCCGTTCGGCCTGGGGCCGGTGCGGGGCGATGACCTGCCCGTCCGGCAGCAGCTCACCGGTGTCCTCGAAGAGCAGGACGCCGTTGCACAGCAGGCTCCAGCCCTGTTCGGGGTGGTGCGCCACGGGATGCGCGGCTTCCCGGTCGCTGGAGTCTGCGGACGGGCAAGGAGGTTGGTGCTGGCACATGGAAGTTGTCTTTCGCTGCGGTGTGAACGTCGTTGTGCGGCTCGACGAGGTGGTCATGGCCGCTCCCCCGTTTCCATTGGTTGGTCCCAGTGTTGCCCCACGGACGGGTTTCCGCAGGGATTTCGCAGCAGTAGTACTCACTGGATAGGGACGCATCACCCGTGCGGGCGGTTCAATTGCTTTCGGCCCCAAGGGGGTTGGGAGTGTTTTAGGGACACTGGACCGCCCGGGTGAGTGCAGCACTGCGCCCCGCGGCCGAAAGGGGGCGCGGGGCGCAGTGCCGGGCGACGGCGTGCGCCGTCAGGCGGCCGGCGAGTCGAGCAGCGGGCCGGGGGTCAGGCGGAGAGTGAGCCGGGGGAGCAGATCGGCGACCCGCTGCGGGCGGTGCGGGGCGATGCCCGGCGGGGCGGGCGCCAGCGGTACCAGCAGGTCACTGGGGGCGGGCAGGCCGGAGGCGCCGTCCGAGGCGATGTCGTGATGCAGCCACAGGGTGAGCATGTACAGCTCCGGTACGGACAGCAGCCGCGGCTGGTACGGCGCGGCCAGCGACTCCGTCTGCGCGAGTGCCTGTTCGGTTGCGGTGACATAGGGGCCGCCGCAGAAGTGGGAGAACGTCCAGCCGTCGGCGGTGAGCATCGCCTCGGCTGCCGCCACGGCGCGTTCCCCGCTGCGGACCAGGAAACGCCAGCCGGCCAGGCGGGTGCGCGGCGGGCCGCCCACGCGGCTGACGTCGTCCCACACGTGGACGGGCAGCGGATGGTCGGGGCTGAGCGGACCCTGATGGGCGCGCAGGGCGGAGGTTGGAGCCTCGCGGACGGCGGTGGGCGAGCCGAGGGCGGCGAGAACGCTGCGCAGGGCGGGCGCAGGGGCAGGGGGGAGATGCAGCGGCATGGTGAGTCGCCTCTCACTTCGGAGACACGGTGAAGCCGGGCAGGTGCGGACGGCGCTGTCAGCATGCGGGGCGGAGCATGGCCGACCGGAGCGGCGGACCGGTGGGTCGGCCGCAGTGCCCCGGCGCGGGTGAGAACACTGCAGCACTGGCGCCAACTCTCTGCCTCGTGTGCGGAGTTTATACGACGTATGTTCTGAAAATGTTTCGGCTACTGGTCTTGTGAATTTCCGGCAAGGCGGAAACAGGACCCTTCCGCGGGCCCTTCCGCAGGGTGATTTTCGCCGCTTTGTACGGGCCTTTTTGGGCGCCACCTCGCATTTCCTCGGGAGCGTGGTAGGCCGGATCTCGTCGGTGTTTTTTACAAGAGAATTGCGGATGGCGATCGCCGCCGAGATATGCCAGCGGCGAGTGCCCCGAATATGCCCTGGTGTGTTCCGGCCGCTCCACCACTTCGAGCCTATCGGCACCGGCCCGTCCCCGAGGCGTTATCGATCAGATTGCCGGGGCATCATCGACCGTAGCGCGTGCCCCGGTGGTGTCGGGGACGGCCCCAAACGGCCCGTGGCCGCGGGCCGTTCGTTGATCGAGGAGGGACCCTTCGATGGGGGAGAAGGTCGCCGCGGACGGGATCGACCTGGCCGACCGGGAGCGTTATCGAAGAAAGCTCCACGACTGTCTTACGGGATTGCGCAGGCTGCTGGCGGAGAAGCGGTTCGACCGGCCGAGGAATCTCATCGGCCTGGAGATCGAGCTCAATCTCGCGGGCGCGGACGGACTGCCCCGCATGCTGAACTCTCAGGTGCTGGAACGCATCGCCAGCCGTGATTTCCAGACCGAACTCGCCCAGTGCAATCTCGAGGTCAACATCACCCCGCACCGATTGGCGGGCCGCGTCCTCGACCAGCTCGCCGAGGAACTCCGTACCGGCCTCGCCTACGCCGACGGAAAAGCCCGCGAGGTCGCCGCCCGGATAGTGATGATCGGCATTCTGCCGACCCTGACCGCCACCGACCTGACGGCCGCCAACCTCTCCGCGATCGACCGCTATGTGCTGCTCAACGACCAGATGCGGGCGGCTCGCGGCGAGGACTTCGCGATCGACATACAGGGCGTCGAGCGCCTGGTCTCCCGCTCCGCCTCGATAGCGCCGGAGGCCGCCTGTACGTCCGTACAGCTGCACCTCCAGGTCACCCCGGGCCGCTTCGCCGCCGTCTGGAACGCCGCGCAGGCCATCGCCGCCGTGCAGGTCGCCGTGGGGGCCAACTCGCCGTTCCTGTTCGGCCGTGAGCTGTGGCGCGAGTCGCGGCCGCCGGTCTTCCAGCAGTCCACCGACACCCGGGCGCCCGAACTGCAGGCCCAGGGAGTGCGCCCGCGCACCTGGTTCGGGGAGCGCTGGGTGGACTCCGCGTACGACCTCTTCGAGGAGAACCTGCGCTATTTCCCGCCGCTGCTGCCGATCCCGGGGGCGCAGGAGCCGCTGCGGGTCCTCGACGAGGGCGGGGTGCCCGACCTGGCGGAACTGGTGCTGCACAACGGCACGGTCTACCGCTGGAACCGCCCCGTCTACGGGGTCGCCGACGGCGCCCCCCATCTGCGGGTCGAGAACCGGGTCCTGCCGGCCGGCCCCACCGTCGCCGACGTCATCGCCAACACGGCCTTCTACTACGGCCTGGTACGGGCGCTGGCCGAAGAACCCCGCCCCATCTGGAAACGCCTGCCGTTCGCCGCCGCGGCCGCCAACTTCGACACGGCCTGCCGCTACGGCATCGACGCCTGCCTCCACTGGCCGCGCTCCGGTCGCGCCGGCGGCGTCGCCGAGATCCCGGCCGTACGGCTCGTACGCCAGGAACTGCTGCCGCTGGCCGCGGCCGGGCTGGATGCCTGGGGAATCGAACCGGCCGACCGGGACCTGTATCTCGGCATCATCGAGGACCGCTGCGCCCGCCGCGTGAACGGCGCGTCCTGGCAGGCCGCGGCATTTCACCACGCGCTCCGCCAGGGCCTGGACCGCGACGCCGCGCTGGCCGCGATGACCCGGCGCTACAGCGAGCTGATGCACGCCGGGGAACCGGTGCACACCTGGCCGGTCGCCTGGGCGGTGGGGACGCCGCCGGCCGTACCGGGCGCGCGGCGTACGGTCGAGAGCGCGTAGGGCGGCGTCTAGCGCGGGCCCTTCATGCCCGCCGCCATGATCGCCTTGAGGATCACCTGGTGGATCTGCGACGGGTCGTTGACGCGGTGCGCGGAGCCGCCGGTCGGTGCCACGATGCGGTCCAGGGCCGATTTATCGGCCTCGGGGCCGATCGCGATGGCGATCACCGGTACCGGACGCTTCGGGTCCGCAAGCTTCTTGAGCTTGCCGGTCAGGGCGTCCAGCCCGATGCTGCTGGAGTCGTCGTTGGCGCCGTCGGTGACGATGACCAGGGAGTTGAACTTTCCGCTCGCGTACGTTCCGCAGGCCTTCTTGTACGCCGCGAGCGTGGTGTCGTACAGGCCGGTGGCACCGTTGGGCACCGGGGCGAGTGAGCCGAACGCGGCGGCGAGTTCATCGCGGTGGGTGCCGCCGTGCTCGCCGCGGTCGCCGAGGCGGCTCGTGGGGGACAGCTCCAGGTAGTCCTTGTCGCCGTCCAGGTGGGTGGCGAATTTCCACAGCCCGATCTCGTCCTCGGGCGTGAACGTCGCCAGCGCCTGCAGCAGCGAATTCTTGGCGAGTTCCATCCGGGACCGGCCGCCCTGGCCGGGGACCGCGTTGCCCATGGACGCCGAGGCGTCGACGACCGTCGCGATCCGGGCGCTCTGCACGGTGATCGTCCACATGCCCAGCAGCGCCTGGAGTTTCCTGGCCGACGGGGGATCGGCGGGGGCGGCGGTGTACGGCTGCGGGTCCTGGCCACCGGCCGCACGGGTCACCTTGGCGTCGGCCTTGCCATGGCCGTCGCGGAAGCCCCGCTTGTGCAGCTCGCGCTGTCCCGCGGCGCCGCCGAGCAGGGTCATGAACCGGCTGGCGGCGCGGGTCTGGTCGGTGCTCAGCCTGTCGTCGTCCACCAGGGTGTACGGGTAGTCGAGCCGGGCGGTGCCGTCCTGGGGGTAGAACAGCTCGAGGTCGGGGCCGCTGACCGGGCCGGTGTTGTGGGCGTGGGCGGCCTGTTCGGAGAGCAGCAGCGCCTGGTTGCGGCGCGGATTGCCCTGTTCCGCACCGGAGCCGTCGCGCGGCAAGGTGGCCAGCACCTGGCTGTCGCCGTCCGCGACCCGTTCGTACAGGAGCTTGGCCGCGGCGGCGGTACGGGTGTCGGCGTCGCCGCCCTCCCTGGAGCCCTTGCCGTCCTTGCCGTCCTTGGCATGGGAGGCGTTGATACGGGCCAGTGCGAGCAGCCCGGTGGCGCTGCGGGCCGGGTCGGCGACGCCCAGGCGCAGCGTGTCGTCCGTGGTGGCGGTGCGGGTCAGCTCGGACCAGGTGTAGGTCTTTTCCGGCCAGCCCAGCGATTTGGCGGCGGTGGGGACGGCGCCCAGCGCGATCGGCGAGGAGGCGACGGCGCCGACGGCGGTCAGCTCGGTGCCGTTCTCCGAGCCGACGCGGTCCACCCACAGGCTGGAATCCGGTATCCAGACCTGGAACCCGGGGTCGGCCGGCCGCTGCCCGAGGGAGTCGGCGACCTCGTAGGAGGCCCGCGCGGTGACCTTGACGTCCAGGCATCTGCCGTCGCTGCGCGTCTCGTTCTCGCGAGCCCTGGCGGCCACCGTGCCGAGTGCCGGGGCGATATCGGGGGAGGCGAGCACCCGCAGTCGCACCGACTTGCCGTCGCACGGCTGGGCGAAGGGCAGCAGATCGCTGCGCAGTGCCACGACGGAGCCGGCGGCGACGGCGACAACGAGGGCGGTGGCGATGACGAGGGTGCGGCGGCGGGTGCCCCCTGCTCGTGGGGGTCCCCCCTGCTCGTGGGGGTCCCCCTGCTCGTGGGGGTCCCCCTGCTCGAGCGCAGCCGAGAGCTTGGGGGAGGAGCCGGGACGGGCCCCCGTGCTCTCCGGTGCGGACGGATCGGGCAAGCTGTGACGTCCCATTGCCGTAGCGCCTCTCCTGATACTCGGAGCCCGGTTCCCGGACTCGATCGGGATTCGATGGGGGTTCCATGGGGAGAGAACGCGCCACGTGGAGGGCGCCCGTCCCCGGCCTGTCGAGCGCGATCTTCGTATCTGCTGTCGAGACCCTAGCGGGGCGGTGGTGGTGACGAGGCGGTATCGCGGAAGTGGAGGAAGCGTGGAGTCGGAGACAAGTCCCGTGGCTGATGCGGACGTTCCAGGTCAGGGTCCTGGTGCGGGGCGGAGTGCGGGGGTCGCGGAGGAGCCCTGCCGGAGCGTCTTGAAGAGCGAGACGCTGCTCGTCCTGGCGCTTTCGCTGGGGGCCAGCGGGGTGTCGGCGCTCATCAGCTTCATCGGCTCGGTGACCAGATCCGGCGCCCTCAAGCATCAGGCGGCCACGCTCAATGGGTCCCATGCGCCGGGGCGGCCCTGGCTGGATCTCGCCTGGCAGCTGTTCGGCATCGCGACGGCCCTGGTGCCCGTCGCCCTGGTGGCGCACTTCCTGCTGAGGGAACGGGCCGGCGGACTGTGCGCCGTCGGCTTCGACCGGCTGCGGCCCGGCTTCGACCTGAGCCGCGGCGGCGCGCTGGCCGCGGTGATCGGAGGCAGCGGACTGCTGCTCTATCTGGGCGCGCGGGCGGCCGGCGTCAATCTGACGGTGGTCCCCGAGGCGCTGCCCGACGTGTGGTGGAAGATCCCGGTGCTGATCGCCTCCGCGGTGCAGAACGCCGTCCTGGAGGAGGTCATCGTCGTCGGCTATCTGCTGCGCAGACTGGGGCAGTTGGGCTGGGCCCCGATGGCGGCGCTGGCGGCCAGCGCGGTGCTGCGCGGCTCGTACCACCTCTACCAGGGCATCGGCGGCTTCTTCGGCAACATGGTGATGGGCGTGATCTTCGTCCTGCTCTACCGGCGGTGGGGCCGGGTCGGTCCGCTGGTCGCCGCCCATGCCCTCATCGACATCGTGGCGTTCCTCGGCTACGCGCTGCTCGCGGGCCGGGTGGGGTGGCTGCCCACGGCCTCATGACGGGGCGCGGGGGCGCGGTATCCCCGCCCCCGCGCCCGATGCGGTCTCAGCCGGCGGCCAGCAGCTCACCGTCGATGACGGTGACCGCGCTGCCGGTCAGCAGCGTGCGGTCGCCGCGCCACTCGGTCCGTACGAAGCCGGTACGGGCGCCGCCCTGCAGCCCGACCAGCGCATCGCGGCCCAGTCGCGCCGACCAGAACGGCGCGAGCGCGGTGTGCGCGCTGCCCGTCACCGGGTCCTCGTCGACGCCCACGTACGGGAAGAAGCAGCGCGAGACGAAGTCGTGGCCGCCGTCGGGGTCTTCGGCGCGCGCGGTGGCGATCACGCCCCGGCCGCCGTGCCCCGCCAGCGCCTTGAAGTCCGGCGACAGGGCCCGTACGGACTTCTCGTCGGGCAGCTCGACCAGCAGATCCCCGACGTCGGGGCCGGTGTCGTACGCCGAGCGGATCTCGGTGCCCAGGGCCCGGGCGACGACGGGCGGCACCGCCACCTCGGTCAGTGGTGCCGTCGGGAAGTCCATGGTGATCGACCCGTCGTCCCCGGTGGTCGTGATCAGCACTCCGCTCCGGGTACGGAAGCGGACCGTGCCCGTTGCCGTCCCGGTGGTGTGCAGGACGTGTGCAGTGGCCAATGTGGCATGCCCGCACAGGTTCACCTCGGCGGCCGGGGTCAGCCAGCGCAGCGCCCAGTCGGCGTCGCCGCCCGCGGGCAGCGGGTGCGCGAACGCGGTCTCGGAGAGATTGACCTCGGTGGCGACCTGCTGGAGCCAGGCGTCATCGGGGAAGGCGTCGGAGTCGAGGAGTACGACTCCTGCGGGGTTGCCGGCGAATGGACGCGCGCTGAAGGCGTCGACGATACGAATCCTCATGGCCGTGAGCGTAGAGGGGCCGCAAAGCCGCAGGCCAAGGCCAATCCCGGGAAATTGGCCCCGGAGGAATCACGGGATGGATCACGGGAGGGGGCAGGGCGCGGCACGGGACGAAGCACGGGTGTCTGTTCTCAACGAAGTCAGTCGCCGTCTCATCCAATCCAGTCGGCACGAGTCGGGCCACGCCGACTGGTTTCGGTGGGAGCAGACAGGCCATCGGCGTGGCCTGCGGAGGGGGACGTCACGCGCCACTGAGGATGAGCGCGCCCAGCGTGATCTGAGCACCCCACTGCAGCAGGACGACCCCCGCCCTGGCGCGCGTCCACTGGGCTCGGGGCCACACCAGTGCCAGAACACCGGCCGCGAGGGCGCCCCAGAAGCAGCCGTAGAGGGCCTCGCCCGGGACCGTCGAGCACTGATCGCCGTACGTCAGGCAGCGGCTGCCGCGACCGGTGCTGAGTACGGCGATCCACGCGACGACGACGGTCGGCACGAGCAGGACGAGTCCGGCGACGGACCATCTGGTGACGACGCGCGCTGTGAGGGGCTGCGGGGCGGTGTTCATGTCCTCATTCCAGTGCACCGGCCCGCGTGCGGTGATCCGGTCGCGTACTCAACCCTCCTGAGCACACATGCTCAATGTGTCCCCCGCGATCGCCACCCATGAGTACTTGGCGTCCGGCACCAGTCCCGTGTTGGGGGATACGCAGAAGCCGGCTGTATCCCGACTGGATTGGATGAGACAGGGACTGGCTTCTGTGAGAAGGGACAACGGGTCGGCTGTCGGAGGGGTTGTTCGGCGAACGGTTCCGATATATCGTTGAGGCATCGCGATCGGTCAACGATGGCGATGCTGTAACGACCGTAAGAGCGTCTGCAAGAACAACCGGAGAGGACGTCGTCATGCGTTCCCAGGGACACCAGCACGGCAACAACCACGAGCACGGACACGAGCACCGCCACGAGCACTGCGGACCCGGACGGCCGGGCGGCTGGGGCGAGTTCGCCGGCGGCTTCGAGCGCCGGCGGGCCGCGTTCGGGGGCTTCGGGCCGCCCTTCGGAGGGCCGCCGTTCGGCGGCGGCCGGGGCCGCGGCGGGCCACGCGGCCGGGCGCGGCGCGGCGATGTGCGCGCCTCGATACTGGCGCTGCTCAAGGACCGTCCGATGCACGGCTACGAAATGATCCAGGAGATTGCCGAGCGCAGCGGCGGGGCGTGGAAGCCCAGCCCCGGTTCGGTCTATCCCACCCTCCAGCTCCTGGAGGACGAGGGGCTGATCACCAACGCGAGCGAGGGCGGCAAGAAGCTCTTCTCGCTGACCGAGGCCGGTCGCACCGAGGCCGAGGGCGGCTCGGACGCCCCCTGGGAGGACGCCGGGCGCGGCGTCGACTGGGAGGCCATGAACGAGATCCGCAAGGCGGGCGGCGGCCTGGTCGAGGCGTTCCGGCAGGTGTGGGCCACCGGCAGCCCCGAGCAGCGGGAGAAGGCCATGGCGGTGGTCAACAAGGCGCGCAAGGAGCTGTATCTGATCCTTGCCGAGGAGGACTGAGCCGGGGAGGGCTGCGGCGAGGAGAGGTGAGCCGGGGCGCGCCGCAGGTGGCGCGCCCCGCGCCGCCCCGCCGGCCCTCAGCCCACCAGCCCCGCGAGCTTGCGCAGCGACTCGTTCAGCGCCGCGCCCGCGGAGTCCTTCAGCTTGCCGGCCATGAGGGAGACCGCGGCCCCGGTGAACGCCCCGTCGATCCGCAGGGTGGTCGCCCCGCCGTCCGGTGTCAGCTCGTAGCGCATCCCCAGGCTGACGCCCATCGGGCCCTTCCCTGTGATGTCCAGGAGGCGGCCGGGCTCCAGCTCCCGTACGGTCCAGGTCACCTCGGCCGGGAATCCCATCAGCTTCATGTTCTCCTCGTACCCCGCGCCCACTTCGAGCGGTGCGGGGCCGCCCTTGGGGAAGGCGGTGTGGGTGGCGTTCCACTGTCCGTACGAGTCGAAGTCGGTCAGCCGGTCCCAGACCTGCTCGGCCGGCGCCTCGATACGGGCCTGAGCGGTGACTTCGGCCATACGACCACCCCTTCGGTGACTGTCCCTGGCTGGTGCCGCGGAACGTAGCCGCACAGGGGTGAAGGTTCAATACCGGCGGCCATCAATGCTGATGGGCTGTCAGATTCATGCAGAGCCGCGGCCGGGGCGGGGCGGCGAGCAGCCGGTCGACATGATGGCGGCGCAGTCCGTGCGCCGGGTCCACCGGGATCAGCAGCCGGTCCGGCCGCCAGCGGCTGCGTCGTACCAGGCTGTCGGGCATCACGTCGTCCACCCAGGCGAACGGCTGGCCTGCCGCATGGCGCAGCAACGGCGCCCACTTCCGCGCCAGCAGGCTCTCCGGCCCCTCGAACTGCGGGTCATCGGGGCGGCCGGGATGGCCGGTGAACTCGACGACCGGCAGCTCGGGCAGCCCCAGCAGCGGCGCGATATGGGTGTTCGCGTGATGCTCCCAGGTGGTGGCCCAGACGAGGTCGTACGTGGCGGACAGCTCGCGCAGCCAGTCGGCGTGGTCGACGGAGAGCAGCACGGTGTGATCGAGCAGATCGTGCGCGGTGAAACCGGGCGACGGCAGCACCGGGTTCAGCACGCCGTCGATATCGAGGAAGAGCAGCGGTCGGGTGGCCATCGGAATCCTTCGCCACGGAGGAGTTCGGGGTAACAGGGCGCGGACAGACGGGCGTTGTCCGGCGGGGAGGACGCGGAGCCTGTCGGAGAAGGACGTACGAGGGGCGGTCTCCGGTTGCCGGTCACGGCACCTTAAGGGAACCGGCGCCCAAATGGCTCGGAGTCCATGATTCCGCCGCATCTCCTCCCTAAGGATGAGATGGGGTGCGGGCGTCCCCAACCAGGGTGGGATGCGTAAATGCTTCCCGCCGGGGATGCTCCGGGCCGCAGGGGCTGGTGGGGTGGATCTGTGCAAAACCGTACTGCGTATGGCGGCGGCGACGGCCCCGTCCAGGTGGACCTCGACACCCAGCTCACCGTGGAGCTGGCGACCGTCGTCTCCGCTGCCCGCAGGAGGGCCACCCGCGACGGCGACCGCCAGGTGGACACCGCGCATCTGCTCCACGGCCTCCTGGAATCCGACCCCGCGGTACGCGACGCCTTCGACGGTGGCCCTCAGATCGCCCGGCTGCTCGGCTATCTCGTCCAGCGCAGCATCGGCTACGGACTCCAGTGGCACGGCACCGTCGAGGACTCCGGCTCCGTCCCCATGGTCACCGAGGGCGGCGTCCCCGGATGGTCGCCCGCCGCAGCCGCCGCCCTGGACGGCGCCCTCGACCGTGCGCACGCCCGCTACGCCACCCGCGCCGGCTGCCTCGATCTGCTCGCCGCCCTGGTGGACGACCCCGAGTCCCGGGCAGTAAAGGTGCTGCGCCGCGCCTCCGTCGACACCGCCTCGCTCGCCGTGCGGCTGGACGGGGACGGCCCCGGCCAGGAGTGACAGGGGTCTCGGGGAGGGCGCTGCTGACGGCGGCTGTCATGATGACCCGATGCACGCGTCTTCGGGGAGCCCCACCGGTCCCGCCACCGGTATCGGCCCAGCAGCACCAGGGTCCACGGCGACCCCACAGGCATCACCGGCCCCCGGGAGGAGCGGACCCCGGGGGCGCGGCGCAGGCATCGGCATCGCGCTGCTCTCCGCACTCGCTTTCGGCGGCTCCGGCGTCGCCGCCAAACCCCTGATCGAGGCAGGCCTCGAGCCGCTGCATGTCACCTGGCTGCGGGTGGCCGGTGCCGCGCTGGTCATGCTGCCCCTCGCCTGGCGCCACCGCGATCTGCCGCGCCGCCGGCCCGCCCTGCTCGTGGGCTACGGGCTGCTGGCCGTCGCCGGCGTCCAGGCCTGCTATTTCGCGGCGATATCCCATATCCCCGTCGGCGTCGCGCTGCTCATCGAATATCTGGCGCCCGCCCTCGTGCTGGGCTGGGTGCGCTTCGTCCAGAAACGGCCGGTCACCCGCGCCGCGGCCATCGGCGTCGTCCTGGCCGTCGGCGGCCTCGGCTGTGTCGTCGAGGTGTGGTCCGGGCTGAGCTTCGATGTCATCGGCCTGGCGCTCGCCCTCGGCGCGGCCTGCTGCCAGGTCGGCTACTTCGTGCTGTCCGACCACGGCGGCGACGGCGACGATACGCCGGACCCGCTCGGCGTGATCGCTTACGGCCTGCTGATCGGCGCCGCCGTGCTCACCGTGATCGCCCGCCCCTGGACCATGCACGCGCAGGTGCTCGGCGGCAGCGCCTCCATGAACGGCACCCAGGTGCCCGCCGTACTGCTCCTCGGCTGGATCGTGCTGGTCGCCACCGTGGCCGCCTACCTCACCGGAGTCGTCTCCATCCGGCTGCTCTCGCCCCAGGTGGCCGGAGTGGTCGCCTGTCTGGAGGCGGTGATCGCGACCGTACTGGCCTGGGTGCTGCTCGGCGAGCATCTCTCCGCGCCGCAGATCGCGGGCGGCGTGGTGGTGCTGGTGGGCGCCTTCATCGCGCAGTCGGCGAAGCCGAAGGAACCGGCCACGGGTGCCCCGGAACCGGTGCCCGCCGGGGGCGGCGTGGCGGCCGGACCGGGCGCACCGTAGAGTGCCGATCATGTACCTGACTGTGCTGTCCCCGCCCGCCGCGTAAGGCGGGCGGCGGCCTCCGCGGAAACCCTGGCCCGGGCGAGTTCCCGGGCCGATCGTCGCTGCCTGCATACGGGACCACGCGACCATTGCGCGGCGCAGCGCGCCGTGCGGGATTTCCCGGAGCACATCTCTCATGTACACCACCACACCGTCTTCCGCCCTGCCCGTGGGCCGGGGGCTGCTGTACGTCACCTTCACCGGCATCGTCTGGGGCACGGCGGGTGCCACCGCCGCCCTCCTCTACGGGGGCAGCGGGCTCGGCCCGCTCGCCATCAGCTTCTGGCGCACCTTCGGCGGCCTGGTGCTGCTGCTCGCCGTACGGGCGCTGCTACGCCGCCGGTCCGGTACCACCGCCGGCGCCGTCCCCTATGAGCCGGTGCGCCGCCGTATGGCACGGATCGCCGTCACCGGTATGGCCTTCGCCGTCTTCCAGACCGCTTACTTCGCCGCCGTGGAAGGCACCGGCCTGGCCGTGGGAACCGTGGTCACCATGGGGGCGGCGCCCGTCCTGATAGCCATCGGCGCGCGCGTGACGATGGGCGAACGGCTGGGCGCGGGCGGCGTCCTGGCCGTCGCCGGGGCGGTGTCAGGGCTGATGGTCCTGGTCCTCGGCGGGGGCGGCGCAACGGTCCGGCCCGCCGGTATCGGCTACGCCTTCCTGTCCGCGGCCGGCTGTGCCGCGATGACGCTCCTCACACGGCGGCTGGGCAAGGGCGGGAGCGGCGATCCGTACGCCTCGACGATCAGCACCTTCACGGTCGGCGCGCTGTGCCTGCTGCCGCTCGCGGTGGCGGAAGGGCTGTGGCCGCAGGCGCACGAGCTGGGCCGCAGCCTCCTTCTGCTGGGCTACATCGCTGCGGTGCCGACGGCGCTGGCGTATGTGCTCTACTTCGCGGCGCTGGCCGTCGTGCGCGCCGCGACCGCGTCCGTGATCCTGCTGCTCGAGCCGGTGTCGGCCGCGGTCATCGCGGTGCTGTTCCTCGGGGAGCGGCTGACGATGACCACGGCGGTCGGGACCGGGATACTGCTGACGGCCGTTGCCGCGCTGGCGGTGACCGAGACACGGCGTGGCACGGTGGCCGAAGAGCCGGGCGGGGTGGCGGTAGTGGGGTGAGCGGGGGTGCCCGGCCGGCCGGTGGTCGGCCGGGCACCGCGGCGCCTCAGGGCCTGGTGCCGGACAGGGCGGCCCGGCGGCGCTCCTGGTGGCCGCGGGCCGCCTCGTCGCCGGGGCCGTTCCGCTCGGTGAGGCGCTGTGCGATGCGCTGCTGGACGGCCTCGCTCCGCTTGCCCGCGTACTTGAACTTCGCGTGCACCTCACGCACTTCGAGCCGCAGCCCGCGCACCCCGGAGAGCTGCCGGCCGTACGGTGCCCGGCCGGCGGCGACCGGGGCCGAGCCGCCCTCCGGCTGGAAGTGGCCCGTCTGGCGCTGCAGCAGCGCGGCCTTGGCCCCCGGGTCGTCCACGATATGGGCGGTGCAGGTCAGCTGGACGGCGGCGTAGAAGCTGGTGGGGACGCCGTGTTCGGGCGGCGCGCCCTCCGCCGCCTGCCAGGGGCCGGGGATGAAGACGTAGTCGTCGACCACACTCAGCAGGACCGTCGGCCGTTCCTCCAGTGCGCGCCAGATGGGGTGGGGGCGCGCCAGGTGAGTGATCGCCTCACGGTGGACCGGGTCGTACGCGAAGTGCGTCGGCTGCACCATCGGCGGTGCGCCGGCCGGGCCGTTGACGGCCAGCTGGCCGAAGTCGTGTGCGGCGAGCCAGTCCTGCCACTCGGCGTCGTCGGTGGGGGCGTCCCAGGGGTGGATCAGCATCGTCGTTCCTCAGCGGGTGGTCAGATACGGGGGCAGGGCCGTACCGGGGGCGAGATCGTCGGAGGGTATGGGGGCGCCGTACGCCGGGGCCACCGGGACGACGCCGCTCCAGTACGGCAGCTCGAGGTCCTCCGGCTCGTCGTGCGGGCCGCCGGTGCGGATCTTGGCCGAGACCTCGCGCAGGTCGAGGCGGATCACGGCGGTGGCCGCCAGTTCCTTGGCGTTGCCCGGCCGGGAGTCGGCCGCGCGGCCCGGCAGGACATGGTCGACCAGGGCGTCGAGGGCGGCCGTCTTCTCGTCCTCGTCGATGACCTGGTGGGCGATGCCGTGGACCACGACGCTGCGGTAGTTGATGGAGTGGTGGAAGGCGGACTTCGCCAGAACGAGGCCGTCCACATGCGTGACGGTGACACAGACCGGCAGGCCGGGGTCGGCTCCGTGGCCGGTCTCGCCGGTCTCGCCGGCCCTCCGCATCGGGCGGGAGCCCGTCGAACCGTGCAGATAGAGACGGTCCCCGGCGCGGGCGTAGAGCGTGGGCAGTACGACCGGGGCGCCGTCGCGCACATAGCCGAGATGGCAGAGGTATCCCGCATCGAGGATGGCGTGCACCGTCTCGTGGTCGTAGGCGGCGCGCTCGCGGGCGCGGGTGAGGACGGTGCGCCCGGTCGGCGCGTACGACGCGTCCCGTGCCACGTCCTGTGCCGGAACCTGTGCCATTTCTTCTCGTGCCATTGCCCTCTCCATTGCACTAGTGCATAATCAAGTTTGTGCTAGGAGAGTATCGGATCGAAGGGCGGCGCGCATCGGAGATTGCCGCCAGTGTCGAGCGAGCCGTCGGTGCGGGCGAGCTCCAACCAGGTGAAGTGCTGCCTCCCCTGCGGGAGTTGGCGGTCTATCTCGAGGTCAATCCCAATACGGTCGCGTCCGCATACCGGACGCTGCGTGACCGCGGTGTGATCGAAACCGCGGGCCGGCGCGGCAGCCGGGTGCGTTCCAGACCGGCGAGCACCTCTCGGGAGGCGTTGCGGGTGGAGGCGCCGCCGGGCGTACGGGACGCCTCGGACGGCAACCCCGATCCGGCGCTCCTGCCCCTGCTGGAGGGCGCGCTGGCCGAGGCCGCGGCGCGCAGCGCCCGGCGGCCCGTGCTCTACGGCACGTCCGCGGTCGACGACGATCTCGAGGCGCTGGCCCGCGCGGCCTTCCTCCGCGACGGCGTGCCCGAAGCGCCGATCGCCGTCACCAGCGGCTCGCTTGACGCCATCGAGCGGGTGCTCGCCGCGCATCTGCGGCCCGGCGACACGGTGGCGGTGGAGGACCCGGGCTGGGGCAGCCTGCTGGATCTGATCCCGGCGCTCGGGCTGCGCCCCGCTCCGGTCACGGTGGACGACGAGGGCCCGCTGCCCGAGCAATTGGCCCGCGCACTCCGGGACGGCGCCCGTGCCGTCGTCGTCACCGACCGGGCGCAGAACCCGACGGGAGCCGCCGTCAGCCGCGCCCGAGCCACCGAACTCCGCACCCTCCTGGCCGGCCACCCCGGCATCCTCCTCATCGAGGACGATCACGGCCACGGCATCGTCGAGCTCCCGCTCCATCCCCTCTCCGGCGTCACCGACCACTGGGTACTGGTCCGTTCCACGGCCAAGTCCTACGGCCCGGACCTGCGCCTGGCGGTGCTCACCGGCGATGCGATCACCGTGGACCGGGTGCGCGGCAGACAGCTCCTGGGGCCGGGCTGGGTCAGCCATCTGCTCCAGCACGCGGTCGTCCACCTCTGGCGCACGTCCGCCATCGACCCGCAGCGGGTCGCCGGGGCGTACGGCCGCCGGCGCGATGCCCTGATACGGGCCCTGGCCGAGCGGGGCGTACGGGCGCGCGGGCGCAGCGGGATGAACGTCTGGGTACCGGTCCCCGATGAGACGGGCGCCGTCGCCCGACTGCTGCAATCCGGCTGGGTGGTGGCGCCGGGAGCACGCTTCCGGATGGACTCACCGCCCGGCGTCCGGATCACCGTGTCCGGCCTGTCCGACGACGACATCGAGCCGATGGCCGACGCCGTTGCGGCGGCTACGGGTGCCGGGGAGGCGCGGCGGTATGAGTGAGGTCCAGGAGGCCGAGGGGCATGCCGTGTGGGGGCGGGCTTCCCAGTACGGATGTGCCCGGCCTGCACTGCGCGATGGGTGAGGCGTTCGCCGGGTCCGGTGGGTACTTCGGATCGGGCCGGAGCAATGTCAAGGACTGCCTGGACGGCGGATACGGCGTGGCGGCGCCCTTCACCCTGATATGGGGCGACGCCGACGTTGCGCGTCAGGCGCCGGCGGACGTTCCCTGCGACTACGGCGCCGCGGAGGGGCTCTCCTGCTTCGAGGGGATCGGGCGATTCCTCGAGGAACGCTACGGCGTCACGGTCGTCCTTGAGTGAGACGGGAGGGCGAACGGGCGGGAACGGGCGGGAACGGGCAGGGGAGAGCCCCCGAGTTGGGGCTCGGGAGCTCTCCAGAGGAGTGGCTTCGAGGGCCGGAGCCAGGGCGGCGCTACGCCTTGCGGCGGGGCTTGGACTGGGTGAGGGCGGCGCCGGCGAGGATGATCAGGGCGCCGACCGGGGTGTTCCAGCTGAGCCGTTCGTCCAGGAGGGTCACGCCGGCGGCGGTGGCGATCACCGGGACGAAGTAGGTGACCATCTGGGCCGTGGTGGGGCCGATCTCGGCGACCAGGCGGTACTGAAGGACGAAGGCGAAACCGGTGCCCAGGGCGCCGAGCGCGAAGGCGGAGAGCACCGAGGCGAGGGGGAAGGAGGTCGGCATCGACGTGAACAGGGGGGTCACGACGGCCAGTTGGAGGGTGGCCAGCAGCAGCTGGGTGCCGGTCATGGCGAGGGGGGAGTGCTCGGCGTCGGCCAGCGTGCGGCGGACGTAGATCCAGCCGATGGCGTAGCAGAGCGAGGCGCCCAGTGCCATCGCGGTGCCCGCCAGGTCCGTACCGGCGAAGCCCTGCCAGGCGCCGAGGACGGTCAGCACGCCCAGGAACCCGACCCCCAGCCCCGCGACGCGACGCCGCGTGGGGCGGTCCTCGGAGAGTGCGACGAGGGAGAGCACCATGCCCCACAGCGGGGAGGTGGCGTTGCAGATGCCGGCCAGAGTGGAGGGGATGGTGGTCTCGGCGTAGGAGAAGAGGGTGAAGGGGGCGACGTTGAGAATGAGCGCGGCGACCGCCAGGTGGCCCCAGATCCGGGGGGAGCGCGGCAGCCGCTCCCGCTTGATCGCGAGGATCGCCAGCAGTACGAGCGCGCCGCAGGCCAGCCGGCCCAGCGTGAACTGCAACGGCGCAAAGCCCTCGGTGCCCACCTTGATGAACAGAAAGCTGAATCCCCAGACGGTGCAGAGAATGGCGAAGCGGACCGGCCAGCCGAGGGTGCGGCGGCGGGCGGGGCCGCCGGTCACCTCGCCGGGGACAGGGGCGTCGGTGGTCGCGGACGAAGGGGGCGTGGTGCGGGTGGCGTCGGTGGCTGGGCCAGTGGCGGTGCTCATGCCCTCTACGATGCTGACCGCGATCTCGTAGCACAAGCGAGAATTTGTGGGGAGTATCGCGTAGCATTGCTTATGTGTTGAACCTTGATCGTCTACGGACCCTGAGCGCGGTCGCCCGCCATGGTTCGGTGAGCGCGGCCGCTGAAGGGCTGCATGTCACCACCTCGGCGGTCTCGCAGCAGATCGCCAAGCTGGAGCGGGAGACCGGGCAGCAGCTGCTGGCGAAGAACGGACGCGGGGTACGGCTGACCGATGCGGGACGGCTGCTCGCCGATCATGCGGTGCGCATCCTCTCGCAGGTCGAGCTGGCGCAGGCCGAGCTGGAGGCGCACCGCGGCCAGGCCGTGGGCGATCTGCGGCTCGGCGCGTTCCCCACCGCCGCCCGCGGGCTCTTCCCGCCCGCGCTCGCCGCACTGCGCGCCGATTACCCCCAACTCCGCGCGCGGCTGCAGGAGATGGAACCGGCCGAATCGGTACGCGGCGTGGTGCGCGGTGACCTCGATCTGGCCGTCGTCCTGGACTGGTACAACCGGCCGCTGCCGCTGCCCGATGGGCTGGCGAAGGCCCCGCTCCTCGACGATCCGGCGGATGTGGCGATGCCATCGGACCACCGTCTGGCCCGCCGGAGCACCGTCGACCTGGAGGAGTTCGCCGACGACGAGTGGATCTCCTGGCCGCACGCCGAGTTCTGCCACGACTGGCTGATGTTCACCCTGCGGGGCAGCGGAGTGGAGCCCCGTATTGCCCATATGGCCGAGGAGCACCACACCCAACTCGCCCTGATCGCCGCCGGGCTGGGCGTCGCGGTCGCCCCGCGCCTGGGCCGCGGGCCGGTGCCCGAGGGGGTGAGCGTGGTGCCCGTACGGCATACGATGCGCCGCCATGTCTACGCCATCTGGCGCGCGGACGCCGACCGCAGGCCCTCGATCCGCGCCGCTGTCACCGCGCTCCAGGAGGCGGGCAAGGCCGTATCGGGCGGGTGAGCGGGCGGAACACTTCCGGGGCGCGCAGGCGTTCCGGTCAGGCCGGCGGGACGATCTCGCGGATGATGCCCAGGGCCAGCAAGTCCTGCGGGCGGATACGGAGTTGGTCCGCGGTGCGGTGCACCTCCTGCTGGTCGCGTTTGAGGATGGCGGCGGCGAGCTCCGGGGCGATCACGGAGAAATAGCTGTCCGCTGTCGCCCAGAGGCGGCCGGGTGCGGCGAGGGCCAGTGCGCCTCCCGAGCCGCCCTCGCCGATGAGCAGGGAGGTGACCGGCACCCGCGCCGAGGCCAGCGCGGCAAAGGCATCGGCGATGGCCGCGCCGGCGCCGGCCCGCTCGGCCTCCGCGTCATTGGCGGCGCCCGGGGTGTCCACCAGAGTGAGCACCGGGATGCGGAGCCGGTCCGCGAGCCGCACCAGGCGGGCCGCCGTACGGAATCCGGCCGGGCGGGTGGCCGTACCGCACTGCGCCGCAAAGGCGATGGTCCGGCCGTCGCGATGGCCGAAACCGCAGCGCATCCCGCCGTCGACACCACCGCACCGGTCGCCGCTGATCTCCTCCCAGTCGTCGAAATACGCGCGCAGATACGCCTCGGCGCGCGGCCGCCGGGCATCGCGGGCGCGGACCACCGCACGCCAGCCGGTCTCCGGAAGGTTGCTCTCGCCGAGCGCGGACGGCGGCGGGGCCGCCTCGGGTGCGGCTCCCGGCTCCCTTTTGCCGCCCAGGAGTCGAAGCCAGCGTTGCAGCGCGCCGCGCAGCCGGTCGGGAGCGACGATCGCGTCGATCTGCCCGGCCGCGAGCTGGCCCTCGGCGGAGTAGGCATGCGGATCGGCCTCCGCCGGGCGTACGCGCGAGCCCGCGAAGCCGATCTGCGCACCGGGCAGGGCGAGGATCACATCGGCACCCGCGCCGAGCGTGGCCCAGCCGCCGCCGGTCGTCGGATCGCGCAGCACGGCGAGCTGCGCCAGCCCCGCGGCGCGGTTCCGCGCCGACTGCCCGGCCACCCGCTGGAGCTGGGTCAGCGCACGCATCCCTTCCTGCATGCGGCTGCCGCCCGTGGAGATCAGCGACACCAGCGGCAGGCGGCGCTCACGGGCCTCGGCGTACCCGGCCTCCAGGCGGTCGCCCGTGCGCTCGCCGAGCGAGCCGCCCAGATAGCCGAACTCGAAGGAGAGCAGGACGACTTCGGTGCCACCTATGGTGGCCAGGGCGCTGACCACCGACTCGTCCTCGCCGGTCCTGGCGCGGGCGCGGGCCCGGGACACGTCGTAGCCGCGCCAGCCGAGCGGCCCGTCCGGCCGGCCGGGCCCCGGACCCTCGGGCGCCGGCAGCTCGACGTAGGAGTCCGACACCGCCGCCATGGCCTGGCGGGCCGTCAGCCGCATGCTCGGCATCGGGGCCGGGGCGTCGGGCTCATGCATGGAGCTCGCGCTTCATGATCTTGCCCATGTCGTTGCGTGGCAGGGCGTCCAGGAAGTGCACCACCCGGGGCCGTTTGTGCGGCGCCAGTTGGCGGGCGACATGCTCGGCAAGCTCCTCGCCGGAGGGCGGCGGCCCGGCGTCCGGGCCCGTTTCGGCCACGACCCAGGCGACGATCCGCTCGCCGAGGTCCTCGTCCGGCTCGCCGGTGACGGCCGCCTCGGCGACCCCGGGGTGCGCCAGGAGGGCGTTCTCGATCTCGCCCGCGCCGATTTTGTAGCCGCCGCTCTTGATCAGGTCGGTGGCCTTGCGGCCGACGATGCGGTAGTTCCCCGACGCGTCACGGATCGCCATGTCGCCCGTACGGAACCAGCCGCCCTCGAACGCCGCGGCCGTGGCATCGGGGCGGTTGAGGTACTCGACGAACAGATTCGGGCCGCGGACCTGGATCTCGCCCACCGTCTCGCCGTCGCTCGCCTCGATGGCCTGCCCGGCGTCGTCCACCAGCCGGACATACACCCCCGGCAGCGGCACCCCCACCGTCCCTGCGGCATCCGGGCCGTCCGCCCGCACGCTGGTGTTCATCAGCGTCTCCGTCATGCCGTAGCGCTCGATCACCCGCCGCCCGGCGGCCGCCGCGATCCGTTCATGATCGGTCAGCGGCAGCGCGGCCGACCCCGACACCAGCAGCCGCGCCCGGGACAGCGCCTTGGCGAGATGGGGGTCGTGCCCGGCCTCGGCGGCCAGCCGGTGGTACATCGTCGGCACACCGAACAGCATCGTGCCGTCCGCGGACAGCTCCCGGGCGACCCCGTCCGTACTGAAGCGCCCCAGGTGGTGGACGCTGCCGCCGCGGCGCAGCGGGCCCAGGATGCCGAGGATCAGGCCATGGACATGGAACAGCGGCAGGGCGTGGACCAGGACATCATCGGCGGTCCACTGCCAGGCGTCCTCCAGTGCGTCGAGGGTGTGGGCGATGGCGCGCCGGGGGAGGACGACACCCTTGGGCGGCCCTGTGGTGCCGGAGGTGTAGACGATCAGGGCCGGCGCCTCGTCGCCCGGTTCGTACGGAAGCACGGCCGGCTCCGGCTCGACCTCGGGCGCGGCCACTTCGACGTCCATGCGCGGGAGCGCGGCGAGCGCCGCCGGCAGATCGTCGCCCGGTGCGGCCAGGACGAGCGACGGGGCACTGTCCGCCACGATGTGCGCCAGCTCGCTCTCGCCGATCCGGGGGTTGACCGGCACCGCGGCCACCCCGGCGAGCAGCGCGGCGACGGCGCCGACCGCGGTCTCCAGCGTCGGCGTCGCCCACAGCGCCACACGGGTCTCGCCGCCGATCCGCCCGGCGAGCGGCACCGCCACGGCGGTCAGTTGGCGGTAGCTGAGCGCGCGGTCACCGAAGCGCAGCGCGGGGGCGGGCGAAGCCTCGTGCAGCGCGGGGAAGAGCACGTTCACCGGATCTCCTTCGTCCTCGTCGGCGCCCGGCCCGTGGCGGCCGGGCCACCCCGCTCCCGCACCCGTGACGGTCGCGAACGGGCTGACCACTCCACTCTCGCAGAGACCACTGACAATGCGGTCTCCGACAGCGCGATCAAGACGTGAAGAGAACCCCGTCTCGCCGCTCACCGGCCTTGCCGCGCACCTGCCCTGCCGCGCACCCCCCGCTGCTCGCCCGCCCCCTGCTCATCCGCCCCCTGCTCACCCCGCCCCGCCGCTCGGCCCGGAATGCCGCTCAGCCCGGAATCTTGCGGAAGTCCCAGGAGGCGACGGACTGCGGCGTCAGCCGCAGCCACGCATGCCGCCCGTCGTGCGGCATCTCGTCCATCCCGAAGTACTTGGCCGCGAACAGCCGCTCCGGCCCGTCCAGTTCGGGGCAGGGCTCGCCCGTACGGGGCGCCTCGCCGACGATCACCGCCGAGCCCGCCAGCTCGACGCCGCGCAGTTCCCCGTACTCGTGCCCGTCGTCGACGACCACCGCGATCCGCGGGTCCTTGCACAGCTGTGCCCAGCGCTTGCTGCGGGTGATGGAGTACAGCCACAGTGCGGTGCCGTCCCAGACGAACCACAGTGCTCCCACATGCGGGGCGCCGTCCCCGCCGACCGTCGCGACCCGGCAGGTCCGCTGCGCCGCCAGGAACGCGTCGAGCTCGTCCCGCGTCATCATGATCTGGCGCCCGCGCCGCTGAGTGTCCGCCATCCGTCATCGCCTCCGCTGTCATCCCTCGTGCAACCTGACTGGGCGTCAGAAAGCATGCGGGCTCTTCCCAGAGGACGCAATGGCGGCTAGCCTGCGCGCCTCGCAGAGGAGGGGATTGCCCATGCCGTCGGACGCACGACTCATCGAGCAACTGGACCCGGCCACCACGGTGCTGCTCACCGTCGAGTGCCAGCGCGGCGTGGTCGGTACGGACAGCGCGCTGCCCGAGCTCGCCGATGTGGCCCGCAAAACAGGGGCGCTGGCGAATGTCGCCCGCCTGGTGGCCGCCGCCCACCTGGCCGGGGCCCAGGTGCTGCACGCGATCGCCGAACGCCGCCCCGACGGGCGCGGCGCCAGCCGCAACGCCCGGCTCTTCAAGGCCGCCGAGCGGCTGCCCGTCCAGCAGACCACCGGGTCCACCGCGGTACGCGTCGCCGAGCCGATCCCCGTATCGGACGACGACCTGGTGGTGCGCCGGCTGCACGGCCTGTCCCCGATAGCCGGCACGGAGGTCGACGCCCTGCTGCGCAATGTCGGGTGCCGGACGCTGATCGTCACCGGGGTCTCGGCGAATGTGGCGATCCCCAACGCCGTGTTCGACGCGGTCAACCTCGGCTACACGGCCGTCGTACCGGCGGACGCCATCGCCGGGGTGCCCGCCGAATACACCCCGGCGATGGTCCGCAACACGCTCGCCCTGGTGGCCACCATCGCCACCACCGACGACATCCTGGCCTGCTGGAAGCGGCCCCGCCGCACCCGCTGAACCAGGGCGCGCCGCAGCGGCCGTCAGCCGAACGCGACCGAGCCGCCCTTGACGTTCACCTTGGCCGTGGGCAGCGCCCTGGTGGAGGCCCTGCCGCCGCGCTCGCCGGTCTCCGCACGGCGCTCACCGGCGTGGCCGCCGACGAACGTCGCACGGCGCTCGGGCTCGGTCTGTCCTCGGTGGTCGTGCTGTTGAGCACCGGACGCGGGGCCGTGCCGGCCGCTGCACCCGCGGCCTACCTGGTCGTCAAGCTCCTGGGCGCCGGCTACCTCGTATTCCTGGGCGTGCGGACGTTGCGGCCAAACCGCCACCTCACCTTCGGTAGGGCAGGGCGACATTGAGTACGGGTACTCAAGCCCGTGGCCCACAAGGCTGCGCATACTCGCGCCATGGACATGGAACCGCCGGGGTGCCCGGACTGCGGAACGCCTCTGGGGTCGCCTCCGCCCGCGCGGTGCGCCCGTTGCCGAATTCCCCTGACCGGGCCGGATGCCCTCGCGTTGTGGCAGGTCACAGGAGAGTTGCGGGCGCTGGACGCACGCCGGCAGTGGCTGGTGCAGCGGCACGGCGAGTTGGTGGCCGGGCTGCGGGCACGCCGGGACGCACCCACGGGGATGCCGGTGGCCGCATCCGCGGGAATGCCGGTGACCGCTCCCGTCGGCGGAGGCGGCGGTGCGGCGGGCGCCTCGGGGCGGGAGTTCTCCGCGCCGTCCGGCCGGACCGCGCTGCTGATCGTCGGCGGAGTGCTGGTGGTCGTGGCCGCGTTGGTGTTCACCGTGGTGAGCTGGGGACGGCTGGGCATCGGAGGGCGGGCCGCCGTGCTGCTCGCGCTGACCGCGTGCGCGCTGGCACTGCCCCGTCCGCTGCGGCGGCGGCAGCTCACGGCCACCGCCGAGGCGTCGGCCGCGGTGGGACTCGCCCTGGTGCTCCTGGACGGCTACGCCGCCCGGGAGGCGGGACTCGGCGGTCTGGACCGCGTCGGGACGGCGGGCTACTGGGCGGTGCTCACCACGCTGATGGCGGTGGGAGCGGCGGTCTACGGCTGGTGGCAGCGGCTCCGTCTCCCGCTGCCCGTGGGGTTCTTGATGGCACGACTGCCCGGCCTCCTGGGCACCGCCGCCTTGGGCGGCACAGCCGAGGACTACGCGATCGCGATGATCGCCACGGCCGCCGTGGATTTCGCGGTCCTGTACGCGCTCACGGCACGCGACGGCGCCGGGCACGCCGGGCTCCGCGACCGGCTGGGCGGTGAACGGGCCGCAGCCGCCCTGGTCATGGGGGCCCGGGCGGTCGGCGGCGGCTGGGCGGTGCTGGGCGGGGCGCTCGCGGCGGGGCACGCGCTCGTTGCCCCGTCGCCGGCCGAGGTGGTGCGGGCCTGGGTGCCGCTGGGTCTGCTGGTGCTGCTCGGCACGGCACTGTGCCGCGGCTTCCGCACGTTGCCGATCGCGCTGCGCTCCGGCGCCGAGGGCGTGGCCGTCGTGGCGTTGATCGTGGCCGTCGGCGCCGGTCTGCGGCACATCATGCCCTCGGGGTGGGCCGTGGCCGGATACGCGGCACCGGCGGCGCTCATCGCCGTGTGGGCGGCGGTGTCCTGTGCACGGAGCGGCCGGTGGGCGAAGCCTGCGACGGGTGGGCCGTGCGCACCGCCGCCCGGAGCCGCGGCTGCGGTGGGAGAGCTGATCGCCGCCTCAACCGTCGTGCTGCTGACCGGTGTGGTGGTGCTGCCGGAGCTCGCGCATGCCCTCACTCAGCCCGTTGCGCACGGCGTGGTGCTCTGGAGCGACGGTCACCCGCCGCGGTGGAGCTGGCAGCTCGCGACCGCGCCGCTGGTCGTGCTCTGGCTGCTCGCCTCCGTCCTGGCCGCCATGGCCGAACTGCGTGCCCGTGCCGTCGGCGACCGGCACACGGACCGACTGGCGAACGCGCTGCACCACGCCCGAGCACTGGCTGCCGTCCCCGCGCTGCTCCTGCTGCCGGTGGCGCTGGGGCTGCCGTACGGGTGGGTGCTGGCGGCCGCCGCAGCGGCGTCCGTCGCCGTAGCGGTGGACGTCGTGCGCCGGCCGGAGGCCGCACTCCTACCGCGGCTCCTGGCGTTGGCCGCCACCGGCGCTCTCGCCCTGCTGTGGTCGTCGGCCGACCGGGCCGCCGTGCTCGCGGTGTGGGGAACCTTTGCCGCGTCGGCCGCTGTACTCGCCCACGTCCTCTCGGCGCCGACCACCCGGCCCGCCGAGCGCGCGATGGCGCGGGCCGCGGGTGCCTTCTCCGTCCTTGCCCTGGGTGTCGAGGCGGTCGC
This sequence comes from Streptomyces sp. NPDC048483, assembly GCF_040651455.1. Lineage (NCBI taxonomy): Bacteria > Bacillati > Actinomycetota > Actinomycetes > Kitasatosporales > Streptomycetaceae > Streptomyces > Streptomyces sp. NPDC048483. Next base: position 89,012 of record NZ_JBEZJZ010000016.1, on the reverse strand, counting down.
CTCCGGGATCACGGCCGGCCTGCCCGGGCATGTCACGGCGTTCGCGGTACTCGCGGTCGCTGTCGCCGCCGCCTGCGCCGCGGCGGCCTGGCACCGGATCCCGGGACGTGATCAGGTCTCGACGGCCGTCGAAGGCACGGGGTACGCCCTTGCGGCAACCGCCCTCGCCCTGACGGTCCCTCACCCCGGTGCGCTGAGCCTGGCCCTCGCCGTGACCGGGGTCGCGGGCCTGGCCATCGCGCTGCGCCCGGATCGCCGCCGCGCCGCACTCGTCGGAACCGGCCTGCTCATCGCCTCCTCCTGGGTGCGCCTCGCGCTGGCGGGCGTCTCCGCCCCCGAGGCGTACACGCTCCCGGTCACGGCAGCCGCACTGGTCATCGGCCACCGCCGCCGTACGACCACCCCGGGGACGGGCTCCTGGTCCGCCTACGGGGCGGGGCTGGGCGCAACCATGCTCCCCAGCCTCGCCGCCATGTGGAGCGACGGGAACTGGGCGCGGCCGCTGCTCCTGGGCGTGGCGGCCCTGCTCGCCACCGTTGTCGGGGTGCGCACGCGCCTGCAGGCACCGCTGGTCGTCGGCGGCGGCGTACTCGTGCTGGCCGGGATGCACGAACTCGCCCCGACCGTGGTCCAGGTGTTCGGCCTCCTGCCCCGCTGGGTGCCGTTGGCCGCGGCCGGGCTGCTCCTGCTGCTGCTCGGGGCCACCTACGAGAAGCGGATCGGCGAGGCCCGGCGCCTGCGTGACACGGTGCGCAGCATGGGGTGAGCCTTCGCCACGGCCTCTGGGGCGGAGGCGGAGGGGGCGCGGAGCGGTGGGACGATGCGCGAGGCCGCGGGCCCCGCTCCGTACCCGATTGCGCCTCCGTACGGCTCCACCGCCCGGACGATCGGCTTCCGCCCCTGTTCGTTTGCGCGCGGGGCGCTACCGCCCCTCCTGGGCCGGCGCGTTCGCCGACGGGTGGTCCTCCGCGCGCGGCCAGCACCGTCCCTCCAGCGCCTCGGCGCTGTGGTTGAGCCGGACCAGTGCGTCCTCCAGCTCCCGCACCTCGTCCGCCGACCAGTCCGCGACCACCCTGGCCAGGCACGAGCGGTTGACATCGCGGTCGGCGGCGAGCCTGCGCCCGCCCTCGTCGGTGATCCGCAGCTTGCGGGCCATGCCGCCGTCCGGGTCCGCGACGCGTTCGGCCAGACCGCAGCGCAGCAGTGCCGCCGTCTGCCGGTTGACGGTCGAGGTGTCGAGCCCGAATGCCTCCGTCAACTGCCCGATGGACATGGGGCCTTGGGTGTCGATCCGGCTGAGCAGCAGATAGGCCGAACGTTCCAGTCGCTCGGGGTCCCGCTCGCGGCGGGCCATCACCTGGTGCCGCGAGAGCAGCATCAGCTCCCGCTCCAGTCTCTCCAGCACCGCGCCTCCCAATCCTTCCCGGCACTCCACTCTCCCGGAGTTCCGGGCCCCCGGCCCCCGGCCCCCCGGGATGGTGCAGGGTTCTCGCTCCCGGCCGCAATGTGCATGATACACATCATGGTGTACGGTGTGCATCCTGCACATCCTGTGCATCGTGCACACCCTTCTGTCGGCCCCAGGCCGTATCCCCCTCGGCCCCGGGTCTGAAGCGAGCCCGAGCCTGAACCTCTAGGCGGTAAGCGTGTCATCACCCCATAGCCGGGCCACTCACGCGCGGTCGCGCACCGGAGGCCCGATCGTCGCGGTGCTCGCGTTCGCGGGCATCGTCGTCGCCGTGATGCAGACCCTGGTGGTGCCGCTCATCGCCGAGCTGCCACGGCTGCTGCACACCACGACCTCCAACGCCTCCTGGGTGATCACCGCCACCCTGCTCGCCGGAGCGGTCGCCACCCCCGTCATGGGGCGGCTCGGCGACATGTTCGGCAAGCGGCGGATCCTGTTCTGCAGCCTTGGGCTGCTCATCATCGGCTCGCTGATCTGCGCGTTCACCTCGGATCTGGTGCCGATGGTGGTCGGCCGCACCCTGCAGGGCGGGGCGATGGGGGTGATCCCGCTCGGCATCAGCATCATGCGGGACGAGGTGCCTGCCGAGCGGATGGGCTCGGCCATGGCGCTGATGAGCTCCTCACTGGGCGTCGGCAGCGCGCTCGGTATGCCGGCCGCCGCCTACGTGGCCGAGCACGCCGACTGGCACGTGCTGTTCATGGGATCGGCCGGGCTGGCCGCGGTCGCGCTGCTGCTCGTCGCGCTGTTCGTACCGGAGTCGCCGGTCCGCACCCCCGGGCGCTTCGACGTCATCGGGGCGGTCGGGCTCTCCGCGGGTCTGGTCTGTCTGCTGCTCGGGATATCCAAGGGCAGTGACTGGGGCTGGGGGAGCGGCACCACACTCGGGATGTTCGCCGCCTCGGTGGTGATCCTTCTCGCCTGGGGCGCCGTCGAACTGCGCGTGGAACAGCCGCTGGTCGACCTGCGGACCACCGCGCGCCGCCAGGTGCTGCTGACCAACCTGGCCGCGATCGCCGTCGGTTTCGCGATGTACGCGATGTCGCTGGTGCTCCCGCAGCTGCTGCAGCTGCCGAAGGCCACCGGGTACGGGCTGGGGCAGTCCATGGTGGTCGCGGGGCTGTGCGTGGTGCCCGGCGGAGTGGTGATGATCCTCCTCAGCCCGGTCTCCGCCAAGCTCTCGGCGGCTCGCGGACCCAAGGTCTCCCTGATGCTGGGCAGCGTCGTCATCGCCATCGGCTATGCGTCGGCGCTCGGCCTGGTGCACGCGGTCTGGCAGACGCTGATCGTCTCGGCCATCATCGGCGGCGGCATTGCACTGGCCTACGCGGCCATGCCCGCCCTGATCATGGGCGCGGTGCCGTCCTCGGAGACGGCCGCCGCCAATGGCCTCAACACCCTGATGCGGTCCATCGGCACCTCAACCGCGAGCGCGGTCCTCGGAGTTGTGCTCTCCCATATGACCCAGCCGCTGGGCGGTGTGCCGCTGCCGTCCATGGACGGATTCCGCACCTCGTTCATCATCGCGTGCGCGGCATGTGTGGTGGCGCTGCTGATCGCCGCGTTCCTGCCGGGACGGGGCAGGCGTGCACCCGCCCCGGAAACTCCAGCCGCGGAGAGGCACGTGGGCGATCCGGTGACGGAGCCCACGGCCCCGGCCGAGGCCGTCGCGGCCGACGTCGTCCCCGTTGACGTCGTCCCGGCTGACGCAGTCCCGGTTGACGCCGTCCCTGCCGGGTCCGGGTTTCACGGCCTGGTGCGGGACGCCGACGGTGAGGCGCTGGGCGGTGCCGCCCTCACGCTCATCTCGCCGGACGGACGGCAGGTGGGCCGCGCGGTCTCCCACCCCGACGGCCGCTATGCGCTTGACGCCCCGACCCCTGGCCCGTACGTCCTGATCGCGGCCGCCGACGGCCATCAGCCGCAGGCCGCCACGGTCATGGCGGCAGCCACCCCGGTCCCGTACGGCGTCAGGCTCCCCCGCGCCACAGGATCGGCCGGTCTGCAGGTGCGGGGCACCGTACATGCCGGGGAAGGCGGCCGTCCGCTGCCCGATGCCCGGCTGACGCTGGTGGATGCCGCCGGGAACGTGGTGCGCACCGCCATCACGGACGCCGACGGCGCGTACACCTTCACCGACCTGGCCGCGGGAGAGTACTCGCTCGTCGCCACCGGCTACCCACCCGTGGCGTCGGCGCTGGCCGTCGCGGGCCACGGCACGGACGGCTTCGACATGGAGCTGGCGCACCCCGCAGCGCAGTAAGCGGTGGTGTCCGGGACCACAGGCAGCTCGCCGGACAGGCGGAATGCCGTGATCGCCCGGGCGATTTGACCCCACACACATCCATACGCATGACACATACCGACTGATATCTACAAGGAGCACCCCGTGACCGTCTCTGCGTCCTCTACCTCCCGCGCGGCCGAGATTTTGTCCCGGCCCATCGCACTGAACGGCCTGACCGTCCCGAACCGCATCGTGATGGCGCCGATGACGCGCATGTTCTCGCCGAGCGGTGTCCCGGGTGAGGATGTGCGGTCGTACTACGCCCGTCGGGCCGCCGCGGGTGTGGGTCTGATCGTCACCGAGGGGACCTACGTCGGCCACGAGTCGGCCGGGCAGAGTGACCGTGTGCCGCGGTTCCACGGTGCGGAGCAGCTGGCGGGGTGGGCGAAGGTCGTCGAGGACGTGCATGCGGCGGGTGGCACGATCGTGCCGCAGCTGTGGCACATAGGCATGGTGCGCAAGCAGGGCGATGCGCCCTACGCCGACGCCCCCGCCGTCGGGCCCTCCGGCATCCGCGTCGACGGCACCGAGAACGCCGGCAAGGCGATGGACCGGGGCGACCTGGACGAGGTCATCGGTGCCTTCGCCGAGGCCGCCGCGGCCGCCGAGCGCATCGGCTTCGACGGTGTCGAACTGCACGGCGCCCACGGCTACCTCCTCGACCAGTTCCTGTGGGCGAGGACCAACCGCCGCACCGACGCCTACGGCGGCGATGCAGTGGCCCGTACGACGTTCGCGGCCGAGATCGTGGCCGCGGTCCGTGAGAGGGTCTCGCCCGGCTTCCCGGTGATCTTCCGCTACTCGCAGTGGAAGCAGGAGGCCTACGACGCCAGGCTCGCCCAGACCCCGCAGGAGCTGGAGGCGATCCTGGCCCCGCTCGCCGCGGCCGGCGTCGATGCCTTCCACGCCTCCACCCGCCGCTACTGGCTCCCGGAGTTCGAGGGCTCGGACCTGAACCTGGCGGGCTGGACCAAGAAGCTCACCGGCCGTCCCACCATCACCGTCGGCTCGGTCGGCCTCGACGGCGACTTCATCCGCGCCTTCGCCGGCGAAGGCGCCGCGGTCGGCAGCATCGACAACCTCCTCGACCGCCTGGAACGCGACGAGTTCGACCTCGTCGCCGTCGGCCGCGCCCTGCTCCAGGACCCACAGTGGGCGGCAAAGGTCCTGGGGGACCGGTTCGAGGAGCTGAAGCCGTACGACGCGGCGGCCCTGAAGACGCTGAGCTAGGCCTACCCGTTGGCTGCGGCGATGGGACCGCATCCGAGTGACGTGCCTGCCTCGACTACTCCTCGGCGGCAGACGTAGCAGCCCGTATGGACGGAGGGCACCGGTTCTCACCGGTGCCCTCCTGTCGTTCCAGGTCAGGCCGTCCCCCCCCCGTATCTGGGTCGAGGGCGGCGGCCGCTCGGTGGTCTCGCAGGCCGTGGCGGTTCTGCTGGTGGAATGGTCCTCAAGTCCGGCCCGGGGGCACTGGGCGGCGACTGCCTGGCCGATGGCCTCCTGCTGTCACGCTGAGTCATCGGTTCGGGATGATCGTCCTGGCTGCCTAGGATCTGAGCCATGAGTGGGCCTGTGTTGGCGATCGAGTTGGCGGAGGCGGTCCCGTCTGCGTCGATCGAGCGGCTTCGCGAATTCCTGGTTCGCTCATCGGCACGTTTTCAGGAGAACCGGGTCGGCGAGTACGAGCTGAACATTCGCGCGGAGAGTCTCGGCATCACAGACACCGGGAGCGTCGACGGGTGTCGGCCCGTACTGGTCTCTCTCATGGGACCCGACGTCGGCGACGAGGCCATCTTCCAAGCGGAGCACGCCGACGAAGACGACCAGAAACTTTTCCTTGGCTTCACCTCGACCCACGCCGTCGACGTCATCACGTTCTGCAACACGCCAGTTGACCACGTCGTCACAGCCCTGCTGACAGCCGCCGTCATGGACGTCATCGGCGGCGTCGCCAACGCCGAACTGCGCAAGGACCAGGTGCCGATCGTGGCCGGCCTTCCCGGAATCGTCGCGACGATGACCGAGCCGCGGCCCGCCGCATACGGCTCGGCGGAGTTCCTCAGAGTGTGGGCTGCGCAACCCGGCTTCCGGCTTTTGACGTAGCGGGATCTCATCCAGCCGACTCGGGCGAGGGCCCCGGGACCTGCTCGGCGAAGGTCCGCCGTTCGCACGAGGCGTCCGCGCAGGTGAACCGCCGGATCCCAGGGCACAGCATGACGCGCCGCCCCGCGTCGGGAAGGTCAGCGGGAAACCGCAGGCAGAAGCCGTGCGCGCGGCCCGGCCAGACTCCACAGCCCGGACACACGGCTACGGCCTTCGTGCATCTGACACCCATGCGGATCGGTAGCCGGCGGCCACGGCCTTGGTGGCCCGCCTCATTCGGCCGCGGTCGGCTCGCGCGCATCGCCGGACCGCAGTGTCGTTGTGCACACGGATGCATACCGATCGGCACGGCATTGGCCGCACCGGACCCGTAACGGCGAAGGAGGAAGACGGGGCATGTCCATACGCGGATCCATAGCGGGCAGCCGCCATTGTGCGGCGGCCCTCGCCGCGACGGTGATCTGCTCAACGATATTCACCGGCCCGGAACGTCCTCAGGCCGATGGCATGCCGTCACCGTCGGTGACCGTCCCGCGGCCGGACTGGATCTGGATCCCCTGCATACCCGGCAGTCGGTTCGATTGCGCCACTGCCAAGGTCCCGCTGGACTACAGCGACACCGGTGGCCGCACCATCGACCTGGCAGTCATCCGACGGAAGGCAACCGACCCCGGGCGGCGCCTCGGCACCCTCTTCTTCAACCCCGGCGGCCCCGGCGGGCCCGGCACGGTGCAGATGCCACGGAACTACGAGGCCTTCCCGCAGGAGGTGCGGGAGCGGTTCGACATCGTCAGCTGGGACCCCCGCGGCGTCGGCCACAGCACCGCGGTGAACTGCTTCGACAGCCCCAAGGAAGCCGCCGCCTGGCGCTCGAGCAAACCGGCCGGCTTCCCCGTGGGCGAACAGCAGCGGGCGGCCTGGATCGCCGCGTACAAAGATCTGGGCCAGCGTTGCCGACGGCGCGACCCCGAGCTCCTGCGCCATGTGTCGACCGCCGACACCGCTCACGACCTCGACCTGCTCCGCCAGGCGGTAGGCGACCCACAACTCAGCTACCTCGGGATCTCCTACGGCACGATCCTGGGCGCCACCTACGCCGGCCTCTTCCCCGGCAAGGTCCGCGCCATGGTCCTCGACAGCAATATCGACCCGCAGGCCTGGACGCACCACGCCTCGCAGAGCGAACCGAGGCTCACGACATTCCTGCGCATGGGCGCGGACCGCGGCGCAGCAGCAACCCTGGACCAGTTCGTCACCCTGTGCGGATCCACCACCGCCGCCCGCTGCGCCTTCTCCGCCGGCAGCCCGAAAGCGACCCGCGACAAGTTCGATCAGCTGATGCGGCGCCTCCGGGAGCATCCGGTGGGCACGTGGACCTACGCCAGGACGGTTGGTGACGTAGTGAGCGGCCTGTACGTCGCTCACCCGGGATGGACGGATCTCGCCGGCCGGCTTCAGGATCTGTGGCAGGGCCACGCCCCGAAGCCGTCCGCACCTCCGCCCCTGCCCCTGCCTCCGCCCCCGGTTCCGAATCCGTACACGGGCGAAGAACAGGGGGCTGCCGTGCTCTGCGGTGACAGCCCCAATCCACGTGACCCCGCTGTCTATCAGGCACTGGAGGAGGCCGGTGCCACCCGTGCGGGCGATGCCGGACGCTTCTGGGCCTGGGCCGCGGAGCCGTGTGCCACCTGGCCCGCCCAAGCCGCCAACCGGTACAACGGCCCGTGGAACAACCCCACGGCGCACACCGTCCTGGTGGTCGGCACCCTCTACGACCCCGCCACCCCTTATGCGGGCACGCAGGCCATGGCCAAAGAACTGGCCACAGCCCGCCTGCTCACCAACAACGGGTACGGGCACACCGCACTGATCAACTCCAGCAGCTGCATCAACGCCTACGAGAGCCGGTACTTCATCGACGGCAGCCTCCCGCCGCCCGGAACGACGTGCCAACCGGACACGCAGCCCTTCTCCTCACCCATGCCACGCGGCGGCGTCGCCACCGGCGGGGGCGCGATGGCAGGAGACGTCTCCTGAGCCGGCGCCGAAGTCTCTCGCGTCACTCGTGGCCGGGTGCCGTGTGAGCCGGCCGTGCGGTCGTCACCGCTCAACGTCGTGAGCTCATACGGGTGTTCACCGTGCCTCCTCAGCGCAAGTTCCCGCGTCCGGTGCGGGCTGTGCACCGTGCGAAGACCCGCCTGGGGCCGGCCGTCGGTCGGCCGTGCTTCGCCCGGAGCTGAACGAGGGGCATGGGCCGCGTTGTCCCGAGCAGCGCTCGCGGCACGCCTTACGCCGTGAGACGATCGGAATTGTCTGCAGCAGGCATACCGCGATCATTCTCAAACGGGCTCGTCACCGGCCACGCGTCGGAACAACCCGGACGCAAAGGGCGATCGTCATGCCGAACGATACCGATCCTGAAGCCGTGATTCGTGCCCTCGACAACGTGGGCGTCGATTTCAGCATTCCGAAATCCGCTCTCGCCGATTTTCTGGGCAACGCCGAGTTCACGCCGTATCCGGCGATCGCTGCGGCACTGCTCAAAGTACTCAACGGCCGCATGCTGCAACGCCCGGTCTTCCTCGACGTCATCGTGTTCAACTACGAGCACTCGCCCGGCAATCCGTCGCCCCGTCAGCTCGAAGACGTTGATATTGCAGTCCTGGAGGCCGCGGTCCTCGAAGGCTTCAACAACCGTTATGCGAGGGAGGAAACCAATTTTTCCTCCTTGTTGAAGCCGCAGAACCAACCGCAACCGCCACTTCAGACGCTCTCCTTGGTCGTCGAAGGATTCTTGAACACCCAAGACGGGGTCACCTTCGTCGACACGGACAACCCGCAGGTCGAGGTCGCGACCAAGTTGATCAAAGTGAACGCGGAGTGGGCGCAGGGCATGGTGCCGCAGGAACTCATCCGGCAGGACAACGGCTGGCGATTCACCAACGGAGATGCCCGGCTCTCCGTCAGTAACGGCGAAGCGGAAGCCGGGCTGCGCCCCGTCCGGGCCGGATCCTTGAGCGACAGTGCCTACGCCTGGCCCGCCGCGGGCGGAACGTTCAGCGGCGAGGCCGGAGCCGAAGTCAGAATGCTGTCCCGTATCCGCGTCGGTTATCGCCCGGTCGACGTCAAACTGCTCGTCGAGGCGCCCAAGAACGGCTTCGCCGCCAACTCGGCCGAGAAGGCACGCATTGCGCTCGACCCGCAGGTGCTCCTCGTCCCCGTCGAAGTCGCGCGCTTCTTCTCCGACCAGATTCCCGTGTCGAACATCTCGATGCCCGGCCAGATGGCGCTGTGGGACCAGGTCCCCATCGTGAGTGGGACCACCAACTTCCGGAGCATAGACGGCAGCACCGCCGAACTGAGGCTCGCCGAGCGCGCATGGGACTACTGGCCCACTCTTGATGCCGAGGGTCTCTACACCCACCTCGGCTGGGTGTCGCCCGACAGCATTTGGGGCAGAGCGAAAATCAGATTCCGGCTGGTCAACTACATCGACATCAAGACCGACAACGAGCACGCCGCCCCGGTGGCCGGACAGGGCGCGGACGACAGACGCCTCCGGGAAAACAACGACGCCCTTTCCAATCACCCGCAGCACATCTCGGACAAGCGAGTGCTCAAAGTGATCTTCATGCATCGGATAGAGCCACCGGACTCACCGCACCCCGGCCGGGCCCTCGTCGGCGATAATTGCGTTGGCATTTCTTCCGGCGCATCGGACAAGTTTGCAATAATCGCCCACGAGATCGGTCATTTGATCATTAACTCGCAGGTGCACAGCACGCAGCCGAACAATGTCCTGAATGATCCGGGGCCGGGAACCCAAGTCACTGACGAACAGATCGGGAAAGCACGGACGTGGGCGCAGGGTTTCGCCGACTTCTGGCCGCGATAAATCGGCACCGCCGCCGCCCTTCAGTCGGCAGATCCGCACATCCCGCGCTTGGCCGCGGCTGCGGCCCGATCTCGTCGAGGTCATCCACCGGTTGCGCCAGGAGTACCTCGGGGCCATCGATGATGACGACTTTCCCCATGTCCTGGCGGAGGTAAGCGCCGCCGCCCCAGAGGCCGACCTCTCCGCCGTCCTTGTGGCCGCGTTCGGACGGAAGCCCGACGGCGCCACGGTGGACGACGCGCAACCACACCAGCAGCCTTAACGGTTGGTGGCTCTTTCGAAGTCCAGCGGAAGCATCACCGCCGCGCCCGGTGAGTCAGGTCCGACTTCATGCGATGCGCCGCTCGGGGGAACGGTGAGTGTCGCGGGGCCGCCCCGGAGGCGGGGCTCGTACGTTCGGCTGTCATGACGTACGTTTCGAGTGATCGCGCATCAGGCCCCACCCGCCGCACCGCGCTTGCCGGGCTCGCCGGTGGGGCCGGGGCCGTCCTGGCCGCGGGGTGTACGACCTCGGGTGCGGAGTCCGCGCATGCGCCCACTTCCCGTCGCACGGAAGCGGCACAAGCCGCGGCGGGCGGTCCCACGCCCGGGGTGATGACCCTCTTCAAGGACCCGTTGTTCAACTTCAGCGGGCTCCTCGCGCTCGGCGCGTCCGGCAACCGTGCCGGTGAGGTGGGCGGGGTACTCACCGCCGTGAACGCGATCAACAAGGCCGGCCTCTCCGCGCAGACGTATACCGAGACCTTCAAGACACTCGGCGACCAGCTGATGGCGGCGCCCCAGGGAAGCGAACCCGGGACGGAGACCACGCGCTTCCGTGCCCTGCGGGCCGCCCAGTACTACGGCCAGGCCCTGTTCTTCGTCCTGGGCTCCGACGACCCCGGCAGCGAGGAACGGCTGTACAAGGCCGGGCGCGCCGCCTGGGACACGTTCTGCGCGCTGTGCGACCCGGCGCCGGTGACGGCGAACATCCCGTACGGCAGGACCCCGCTGCCGGTGTGGTTCTTCCGGCCGGACGAATCCGACGAGCGGCGGCCCACCGTGATCCTCACGAACGGCAGCGACGGACAGAACGTCGATATGTGGACCTACGGCGTTTCCGCCGCTCTGGAGCGGGGCTGGAACGCCCTCGTGTACGACGGGCCCGGCCAGGGACAGCTGCTCTTCGTGGACCGGGTGGTCTTCGCCCCACGCTGGGAGACCGTGGTCACCCCGCTCGTCGACTGGTTGGTCGCCCGGTCCGATGTGGACGCCGGCAAGATCGCCCTGACAGGGCTGAGCATGGCGGGCGACCTGGCCCCTCGGGCCGCGGCGTACGAGCGGAGAATCGCCGCTCTGGTGGCGATGCCCGGCGTGCTGGAGCCCTGGCTGGGCTTCCCTCCGGAGGTCCGGAAGATCCTCACCCCGGACAAGGAGGAGACCAACCGCATCTGGAACAAGGAGGTCGCCCCCGAACTGTCTGCGACCGCGGCCATGACGATGAAGAAGCGCATGGAGCCGTTCTCCGTGCCGGCGATGCTCGCCGCCCGCGAGGGCAAGCTCTTCACCGACTTCTCCACCCCCGCCAAGCGCATCGAGTCCCTGGACATCACGAACGTCGTGGGTCGCATCACGATGCCCACGCTGGTCCTGGACTACGACTACGAGCAGTTCTATCCCGGCCAGCCGCGCCAGATGTTCGACAAGCTGACGGCTCCCAAGGACTACGTGAAGCTCACCACGGCCACCGGCGCACAGTTGCACTGCTCGCCGATGGCTCCGCAACAGCACTGCGAGGTCGTCTTCGACTGGCTTCAGGAAAAGCTGTCTGCGCGCTGACGTGGGCGCAGACCTGTACTGCCGAGGGCGGCAGTATCGATGCTGCCGTTGCGGCGCCCGCGTGTGGTAGCACTGCGTGCATGAAGGGCAAGTCCACTGAACGCGCTGGTTATCACCATGGCGATCTGCCCGCCGCGCTGACCGCGGCGGCGATCGAGCTCCTGGACGAGCGTGGGACGGAGCATGTGACCGTACGCGAAGTCGCGCGCCGGGCGGGGGTGTCGCCGGGAGCGCCGTTTCGGCATTTCGCCGACCGCCAGGCGCTGTTGACGGCGGTCGCCGACCGTATCCTGGCCGACTTCGGGCAGTGGCAGCTCGGTATGGTCGCAGATGTCGAGGGTTCGGTGATGCGAGCCTTCGGCCTCGGCTTCGTCCGCTTCGCGATCCGCCATCCGCGCCGCTTCGAGCTGATCAGGACCAGGGTGTTCGGTGACAGTCGGCCCGCCGAACTGCATCGGCGTCTCTCTGACATCGAGCGGGTCTTCACGGACATCATCGTCGCCGACCAGAAGGCCGGTGTGCTGCGCCCCGGCGACCCCGCGATCGTGGGGCTCGCGGGCCAGGCGTTGGTCTACGGCCTGTCACAGATGATCGTCGACGGGTATCTGCCGCCGGACCGGGCGGAGCAGCTGGCCGAGCAGGTCCTGGACACCTTCGGCCCATGGATCGCCAACTGACCAGGCCCCACAGGGCCTTGACCCTCACTCCGTGCGCTGATGCAATCGATGATTACATCAGTCGAGGAGGCTCCCATGCCCCTACCGCGCCTGTCGCGCATACCGCGGTTCCCGGACCCCGCGGCCACCGGAACGGTGACGATCAGGACGACCCCGGCCGATGCGTACCGCGTCGTCGGTGATCCGCCCGCCGTGATCCGTCTCGCCGAAGAGGCCCACCGTGCCCGCTGGCTGGGCGGCGCCACGGCCGCGGCGGTGGGCGCCCGCTTCCGCGGCCACAACCGCAACGGCATCCGCCGATGGGTCACCAACTGCCGTATCACGGATGCCGATCCGGGCCGGTGCTTCGCCTACGAGGTGACGGCGCCGCTCGGAATCCCCATCTCCCGCTGGCAGTACGACATCGCACCCACCGCCGAGGGCTGCACCGTCACCGAGACCAACTGGCTGCGGGTGCCGCTGTGGTTCATTCCCTTCGCCATCATGATCACCGGTGTCTTCGACCGCCCCGGGGCAAACAACACCAACATCGACACCACACTGCAGCGCCTCAAGCGCCATCTGGAGTCACCTCCGCCCAGCGCGGCGGACAGTTCGCAGCGCAGTGATCGAAGCGTGGGGTGACCCAGCGAAGCGCGCCCGCCCCGGCCGGATCAACCCTGGTGGGCTGAATGGCCGAGGCAGGCGCCGCGTGCCTGCTTTTCCGGCCCAGGAAGCGGAATTGGGCTGAAGCTGCACCAGTACGAGACCGGGGCCGTCACGGTGCCTGGCCGTAGACCTTTCGCGGGCGAAGATCGCGAAAGCGTTCGCGGCCACCGACCCCGAACGGGCCGAGCACATCGCGAAATCCATCGACGACGAAGCGCCCAGAGCACAGGCGATGGAGGGCATTGCGTAGGAGCGGTGGCGTCGCTGGGCGGAGGGCAAGTACCCGCTCTCAAGGCCCGGTTCGCGGGGCCGGCGGCGAATAGTCCTGGGCGGGGACGTCGTCAATGGCCGAGGACGGCACGGAAGGCCTTGTCCCGTACTTCGAGGACCAGTTCAGCCGTCGGCCGCCCGGAGGCTCCCCATTACCTTCTTGGTGGCCCCGCAATGGGGCGCCCGGCCTCCGGAGTTGGCATGACTTTCTCCCCCTGCCGAACGCATGGCCTGGGGGGTGGTGTCACCGGTTCCGGAGGCACTGACAGACCGCTGATTAGGGGCATGACCACCGGCTTCTTCGCAGGTCGGGAGGCTCTTCGTAATGTGGATGTGGCGATCGGTGCCGTGGTACGGCCGGGTGGGAACGACCAGAGGACGCACGTGATCGACGTCAGCGAGATCGGCGCCTTCCTCGGCCTGGACGTCGGCAAGGGCGAACACCACGCCACCGCCGTCACCCCGACCGGGAAGAAGGCATTCGACAAGCGGCTGCCCAACAGCGAACCCAAACTCCGCGAGGTCTTCGCCAAGCTGAAGGCCAAGCACGGCACCGTGCTCGTGGTCGTCGACCAGCCTGCATCCATCGGTGCACTGCCGCTGGCAGTCGCCCGCGATGCCGGGTGTCGCGTCGCATATCTGCCGGGGCTGACAATGCGGCGGATCGCTGATCTCTACCCAGGCGAGGCCAAGACCGACGCCCGCGACGCATTCGTCATCGCCGACGCCGCCCGCTCGATGCCGCACACTCTGCGGTCCATCGAGCTTGCCGACGAGGCGGTCGCCGAGCTGGAGATGATCGTGGGCTTCGACGACGACCTGGCCGGCGAAGCGACGAGGATCAGCAATCGGCTGCGGGGCCTGCTGACGCAGGTCCACCCGTCGCTGGAGCGCGTATTGGGCCCGCGAGTGCAGCACCCGGCCGTGCTCACACTGCTCGGCCAATTCGGGTCTCCGGCCCGGATCCGCAAGGCCGGACGGCGCCGGCTGGTGAATCTGCTCCGTCCGAAGGCACCGCGGATGGCCGAGCGGCTGGTCGACGACATCTTCACGGCCCTGGACGAACAGACGGTGGTCGTGCCCGGCACGGACGCGGCCGCCTTGATCGTCCCCAGCCTCGCCAGCTCCCTCCAGGCAGTGCTTGACCAGCGCAAACTCCTCGCCGCCAGGATCGGGGAACTGCTGGAGGCCCACCCTCTTTCCAAGGTCCTGACGTCCATGCCGGGGATCGGCGTCAGGACCGGAGCAAGGATCCTCATCGACGTGGGCGACGCCAGTCGCTTCCCCTCCGCCGCCCACCTCGCCGCCTATGCAGGTCTCGCCCCGGCGACGCGGAGTTCCGGTTCGTCGATCCGCGGCGAGCAGCCCTCCCGGCGGGGAAACAAGCAGCTCAAACGGGCTTTCTTCCTGTCCGCGTTCGCTGCCCTGGCCCACCCGGCCTCCAGGGCCTACTACGACAAGAAAATCGCTCAGGGCAAGCACCACACCCAGGCTCTCCTCTGCCTCGCGAGACGACGAGCCGATGTGCTCTTCGCGATGCTCCGCGACGGCACCTTCTATGACCCCCAACCCGCCCCCACGGGTTGACGAAACCCATAGGGGCCCCCCCGTGAAAGGGGGGCCCGTATCCGCATCAACCAGGTCACCGCCGTCTTGACCGTGCCGGGGTGACCATCAACGGCAGGTCCGCCGGCGGATGCACCACCCCGCCGCGTCGTCCGCTTCAGCGGCAACACGCCTCCGGACTGCCCGGCGACAGCGGCGGTAAGGCCTCACAGCGGAACCAGGGCTCCCGGCACAGCGCGCAGGGACCATTGTCCTATAGCGGAACCCCTCAGCGGTCGGTCAAAGTAATGGCCACGGCGAGGAAATACGCAGAGGCCATGACGGGAGTGATCGTGTCCGAACACATAAGAATTGATCCCGGCCGTTTCAGTCAGTTCGGTGAAGCCACCGGAAGCAGCTTCTGCCTGATCACGAATTCCGAGCTGGTCAATCGGATCGAAGTCGTCAAGACGGCTCCCTACCGGGAATTCCTCACCGTCACGCTGGACCGGGGAGACGATTTCACGGAAATCCTCGACAAGAAGATACCGGAACCCGCTCATGTGCTGGTGATATCCCCCCACAGGTTCTTCGAATCACCGGATCCCGATCTGGTGGGGCAGCGGAAGATCATGGGCATGGCGTGCAACTCGACGCCCACCAGCCTTGAGGAGATCCGGCACTTCCTCGGTGTGATGGAGCGGACCTCGGCGGCCGACCAGGCAGCGTTCTGCGACACGTTCTTCGAACTGGCCGAGGAATCGGACCACTTGGTGTACGTGGACCCGGTGCACGGCACCCGCGCCACCCTCGACCACCTGCGCGAGGGCCTGGTGTGGAACCAGCAGGCCGGGCCGCTGGACTGGGGCGACCAGCAGATCGTCCCGTCCGGTGAGATCAGTGTGCTGCCGGTCGAGATCAGGGAGTTCGACGAGGCCCTGAAGCTGCCGTTGGAGGGCGAGATCACGCTGCGCGGCTACCCGATCCTGCACAACGGCACGCCCTCCTTCTCCCGGATCGACCAGGCCCGCATCCACTCCCAGCTCTGGACGATGCGCGACAGCGCGATCAAGGCCATCGTCGAGGACGGCAGGATCACGCGCCTGGAGGCGCTGGACGCCGGAGCGGCGCCGGCGGTGGCGATGCTGGAGCAGATGTTCGCCGTGGACTCCCGCTACCGGATCGTGTGGGAGATAGGGCACGCCCTCAACACCACACACGACATCCTGCCCGGGAACCACGCCATGAACGAGGTGTACGGCGGTACGGAAGGCTGCCTGCACTTCGGCCTCGGACTCACTCCGTACACCCAATACCACCTGGACATCATCGTGCCCGACACCCGCGTCCTGACCAGTGGCGGAGTCGCGGCGATCGGCCACCCGGACCGCCCCACCGTCGAGCGGGTCGTTCCTGCCACATAGCGGAGGACAACCGCCCGGCCCGTCGGGGTGAATTCAAGGAAATAAAACAAACAGGAGGTGACTCGCCATGAAGAAGATCAAGGTGCAGAAGAACCGCAACTACCTGGGCACGCTCCTGGGCTGAGTACCGACCCACGGCGGGGCATTCACCATGCCCCGCCGTGGGGTTCTCATCGTCTTTTCTAGGGAGTGCACCCGTGCCACCGCTGGAATTCACGACAAGCGACTTCGATCAGTTCGGCGGGCCGGTCGAGACATTCTGTCTGATCACGAGTGAACAGCACGGCGAGCCGCTTTCCCTGCTTCCCGGTGACGGATGTTCCCGCGTGCTCCACCTGACGCTCCCGCCCGGCACGCGCCTCGGCGAGCTGATCGCGCGGTGCGTCCCCGCGGACGCGCACGTGCTGGCGGTCTGCCCCGGGCGGTTCCTCGACTCGCCGACCCAGCGGGAGCTGGGTGGGCGCAAGCTGGCCGTGCTGCCGGCCGGGTCCACGCCGCTGACCGATGAACACATCCGCTACTTCCTGCGCACCGCCGCCCGCACCGATGTCGTCCAACACGCACGGGTGGCCGAGGAGTTCTTCGACCTGGTGGGGGAGAGCGACCGGCTGACGATCGTCGACGACGTTTCCGGCACCGAGGCCGAGTTCGACCACGGGCTCGGCGAGTGCGTCTGGAACCAGCAGGCGGGCGTCCTGGAAGCGGGCGACCAGCAGATCTTCCCGTCGGGGAAGCTGAGCGTCACCGCCGCGGACATCACCACGTTCGCACCGGACGCCCGGCTGCTCGGCCTCAACGGGGACCTGACCCTGCGCGGATGGCCCATCGTCCACCGCCACGAGGACCCGGCCGACGGCGCCGACCAGCAACGGCTGTTCGAGGCGCTCTCGCCGCTCGTCGCCAACGCCGTGACGCTGCACGTCGCCGCCGGAAGCATCGAGGGCGTCACCCCGCAGACGGCGGCGGCGACACCGGCCGCCGTGGAGCTGGAGAAGCTCCTCACCGACGACCCGCGCTACCGCGTCATCTGGGAACTCGGCTTCGGGATCAACACCGCCACGGAGGTCATTCCGGCGAACTGCGGCCCCAACGAGGTGTACGGCGCGACCGGCGGCGTCGTGAACCTCGGGCTGGGGATCACGCCGGCCACGCGCTTCGCCCTGGCCTTCCTCTGCCCCCGCAGCTCGCTGGTGACATCGGACGGAACCGCCGTCCTCGGTGCCCGCAAGGCGGTACGCCGCGGCCGGATGCAGCGCGTCTCCAGCGCGAGCTGCGGCTGCCACTGACCCCAAGGAGGGAAGCACGCCATGACGATCAACCCCGAACTGCGCAAGAAGGTCGACGCGATCCTCGAGACCTTCATCAAGGACTTCTACGAGACGGTTCCGTACGCCCAGCACCAGAAGAACTCCTCCGAGCTGAACCTCGACTACTACAAGCGCCACAACATCGAGACGATCCTGCGACTGCGCCGCAAGCGGACCGTGGACGCGCTGGCCATCAAGTACTTCACCAAGGTGGACCCGGTCCAGGCCAAGGCGTGGGCGCACTACACCGACGACGAGATGCTGCACGACAGCCTGTTCGCCGCCGACCTCGCCAAGGTCGGCGTCACCAAGGACCAGATCTACTCCACGGAGCCGCTGCTCTCCACCAAGCTGCTCACCGGATACCTCCAGTACGGCATGGAGTTCGAGGACAGCCCACTGGCACTGATCACCAGCGTGTACTTCGTGGAGTACGTCACCACCCGCACCCAGCCCGAATGGCTGGACAACCTGGGCGACGTCCTCGGCGAGGACAACGTCAAGGGTGCCCGCGCCCACGTCAACACCGACCTCGACGACGACCACGACGACTTCGTGTGGCGGGTGCTGTCCACACTGATCACGTCGGAGGCCGACGAGCAGAAGGTCGTCGAGCACCTCAACCACATCTACTGGCTGTGGAAGCTGTACTTCGTGGAGCTGCACCAGCTCACCGTGGTCGGCAAGAGCGACGCGCAGATTCCGCTGCCCACCGCGGCCGAGGTCTGAGCGGGGCACGGCGGTGTCTGACGACCGTGCCACGCGGCCGGACGGGCGGCGCAGAGTCGAGGTACTGACCCTGCCACCCGGCCGGGACCTGCCGACCGAGACCGAGAAGTGGATCGTGGACGGCCTGGTCCTCGCCATGCCCGGGCTGCGCACCCGCCAGCTCTTCACGTTCCGCCGCGACATGCTGACCGAGGCCGACCACGTCGTCGTCGGGGTGGACCGGGAGCGCGAGCGGGTCGTCGCGCTGCTCACCTCCCGGTGGGCCGGGATCCCGTCGGGGCGGGCCTGTCTGCACATCATGATTCAGTTCGTCGGCGACGCGTACCGCAGCGGCACGGTCTTCAAGGAGAGCTGGGCGGTGCACTTCGCCCGGCTGCTGGCCGACGGCCTCCCGTTCCCCGAGGTGATCGCGCTCAAGACGTACAACCCCGTGGTGCACTGCGCGATGTCGGCGTTCAGCGGCCATCCGGAGATTGGCATGTACCCGGACCTCACGGGCGAGGACGACAGCCGGGCGGCCTTGGCGGCCGAGGTGGCCGGGGCGCTCGCACCGGGGGCGGCCTTCGACCCGGTGAGCGGCGTCGTCCCGGGTATCGGCCGTCCGCTCGACCTCTACCGGGAGAGGCCGCTGAGTCATGTGCCGGCGGCCAACCGGTACTTCGCCGAGCACACCGAGCGAGGCGACCGGGTGCTGTGCCTGCTGCACGTACCCACGCGGGCGGGAGCGCACTCGATCCTGACGGCCCTGGGGGTGCCGCTGCCCTCCCCACAGCACTGAGCCCCTCGGCCGACCGGGTCCGGCGCCCCTACGAGGCTCCGGGCCCGTCGGCCGTCCCCACCCACCAGGAACTCCAGGAACGCGAGGCAGCATGTCAGACGAGTCTCCCCTCGACTTTCCCCTCGACTATTCCCGGGCACGCACGGGCTTCCTGGGAGCGGCGGAGGAGGCGGGCGCACACCTGAGGACCTTCGTCCTGCCCGGCCACCGCGGGCCCCATTGCGGCGAACTCTGTGTCGACACCGCCTATTTGGGGCCGCCCGACCCGGAGAAGCTCCTGGTGACGGTGTCCGGGACACACGGCATCGAGGGCTTCTGCGGTTCGGCCTGCCAGACCCGGATCCTGCTGCGGGAAGGCGTGGCGAAGGCGGCCGCCGGGCCCGCGACCGGCGTGCTGCTCCTTCACGGCCTCAACCCGTACGGCTTCGCCTATCTGCGGCGGGTCAACGAGGCCAACGTCGACCTCAACCGCAACTTCGTCGACCACGACACTCCGCCGCACAATGACGCCTACGAGGCCGTGCACCGTACGTTGGTGCCGCCGGAGAGCGCCGAGTTCGCCCCCGGCGAGCTGGTCGCGAACCTCACCGCGCTGCGCGGCCGGCTCGGCCCGCAACGCCTCCAGGAGGCCGTGACCCGGGGCCAGTACCGCCACCCCGACGGTCTGTTCTACGGCGGGCACGCGCCGACCTGGTCCCGGCGGGTGTTCGAGACGGTGGTGGCCGAGCAGATCGCGGGCGCGGCCCACGTCGGCTACATCGACCTGCACACCGGGCTCGGCGAACGCGGCGTCGGCGAACCCATCTTCCGCGGCGGCCGCGACGCCGACGCCCACCAGAGGGCCCGCCGCTGGTACGGCGACGCGCTCACCGCCTCGGAACACGGCACCTCCTCCGCCACGCCGATCGTCGGCAACACGGCGACCGCCGTGGCGGACGGCCTCGGCGCCGACAGCCGACTGACCGCAATCACCCTGGAGTTCGGCACCCTGCCGGGCCCCGAGGTGCTGCTGGCGCTGTGCGCCGACACCTGGCTGCACCGGCACCATCCGCCGGCCGACGCCGTCCGCTCCGACCTCAAGCGACTGATCCGCGACGCGTTCTGCCCCGACGATGCCGACTGGCGCGGGCGGGTCCTCCAGCGGGCGCGGGAGGTCTTCGACCAGGCTCTCGTCGGGCTCGCCGACGACAAGTAGGGGGAGGCCGCGTGACGTTCCGGAGAGCCCGCCCCAACCCCGCACATGCTGGAGGCCGAACCCCGCAGCCCGACGATGAACTGCGGGTGGTTCTCACCTCGGAGTCGCGGCATGGGGGCCGGAGCTACGGACCGAGCGGATCGATCACCACCTTGGCCTCGATCTCCCGCACCCGCTTGGTGTCCTGATCGAGGACGTCCTGGTCAGGGGTGGAGAGCAGCACCCAGCCAAGAGTGGTGAAGAGATCTTCGGTCCTGGGTACCTGGGAGCCGTTGGGGTAGCGGCAGCCCAGCTTCTGGAAGGAGGCCAGCTCACGTACCGCGTCGAGCACCTCCGCATTGTGCATGGTGCCGCTGTTCGCGGCGGAGAGCCACGCCACCCGGGTGGGCTGCACGATCTCGAATCCGGGGACGAAGGCGGAGTCCAGATGGTGCCGCACGGTGCGGTCGATCTGAGAATCTCCGGTCGCGAGCCGCGCAGCTTGCTGCGCACAGCCCCCGTCGAGGCGCGCCGCAATTTCGATCAGCCGGGGACCGCGGTCCGTCAGCATGATCTCGGTGTGTGTGCATCCCGTACGAATGCCGACCGCCTGGGCGACCTGGCGCGTATAGGTTCCCAGAACGCTGACCAGCGGATCATCGGGGTGAAGATAGTCCTCCGCATCATAAACTCCGATGCGGTTCCCCCTGGTTGACTTGCTGTACTGGACTACGGCCGACAGACCGAGTTCCCCGTTGACGGAGTAGGTGTCCACGACGAATTCGGTTCCTGATGCGAACTCCTGGATCAGAATGCTGTCGTTGGCCAGGTCGAACATGTTGACGGAGCCCAGCAACTGCCGGAAGGGGAGCCGCCAGTCCTCGCCAGCCTCCACCTTGTGCACACCGTCCGTGCCTCCGCTGCACCGGGGCTTGAGCACCAGCGCCTGCCCCTCCAGGCCGGTCTCTCGCAGCCAGTCGGCCGCCTCTTCCTCGGTCGCGGCAGCGAACGTGCGAAGGTGCGGAATGCCCGCATTCGCCACGGCCTGGACCATGGGCCACTTGTCCCGGCGCGCCGCGGAGAGCTCGGGCTCATTCCCCGCCCCGGGTGCCAGCTCTTCGATCAGCGCGTCCACGAGCATGACCGCGTGCTCATTGCCCGGGATGATGGCGACCGGGTCATAGCCGCGCACGATTCGGGTGAGCTTCGCGAAGTCGCCGTCGTGGAAGTGCGTTGCGCTGAAAGCATCCGGTTTCCAGCCGTGAAGGTAGGACTTCAGTGGTGCCGGTGTGCTCAGCACGGCCACCGGTTCGACCCCCCGGTCCCGAAAGGCGTTCGCGTACTCGGCAGCCTCGGAATAGGGATCGACCAGGACTACATGGCGTTGCATCTCTTTGCTTCCCCTTCTGCGATGGTTCCCGCTGCTTGCCCGGTCTTGTGCGGATGCGGCGCCGCCCTAAGTTCCCGTGCGGATCTCTGCATCGGCTGTTCCGGCATCGCCCATCCCGTCCCCCTTGTCCTTGTCCGCCGCGCTGTCCTTGTCCGCCGCGGCGGCCGGACGCACCCCGCCCCACGCGGCGGCTCCGGCGAGCAGGCCCACCACCCCGCAGCCGAGCCACAACCCTTCCTGGAAGCGATTCCAGATCATCACTCCGATGAACGGGCCTACCGCGCTACCGAGTCCGTACAGCGCGTTCGAGGCCCCCAGATAGCGTCCCCGCAGCCCGGGCGGGCCCGCCTGCGCGGGGTAGGCGAAGAACAGGGACGGATAGCCGATGATCTCGCCGAGAGACCAGACGAGGGTGGCAATCACCAGTGCAGCCAACCCCCAGGGCAAGGCGTACAGGCTCATGCCGATGCCGGTCAGCAGCACACCTGTGATCACGGCTGTCCGGATCGGCCAGCGCTGCACCACCTTGGCGACGAGGAGTTCACAGGTGATGACGAGAAGGCCATTGAGCGCGATCATCGCCGCATAGACCTCGATTCCCCTACCGAGGTGCCGCACGGTCAGTGGCAGAGCCGAGATGTGCTGGATATAGATCACGGAACTGACGAACATCGCCAGCAGGAACAGCAGATACCGGCGGTCGGTCAGTACCGCCAGATACGAGGCCTTGGGAGTTTGCTCCCTGCCGTCCCCCGGGCCGTCGTCCGCCGGCCCCGTTGTGTCCGATGCCGCGCGGTGCGGCAGGGTGGTCGCGGCGAGCGCGGAGAAGACCACCACGGCCAGCGCCTCGCCCCAGAACAGGAAGTCCCAGGAGATCTTGACGAGCGCCGCGCCCAGCAGGGGCGCGGCCGTCGTGCCGAGGTTGATTGCCAACCGGCCCATGGCGAAGATCATGACGTGGCGTTCGGCCGGCGTGAGGTGACTGATCATGCTGGTGGAGGCAGGTTGGTAAGCCAGGCTCGCCGCACCGCTGACGGCGATGACCGTGAGGATGGCCCAGTAACTGTCCAGATAGAGAATGCAGGGGAGCAGCACCGCTGAGCCCAGCAAGGTGGACACGATCGTCAGCCGCGGTCCGAGCTTGTCGGACATCCAGCCCCCGACCAGCGTCCCGAGCACAGCTCCCGCGCCGTACACACCGAGCGCCGCACCTGCCTGGGCGTCGGAGAAGCCGCGCTGGGTCAGGTACAGCACCATGAAGACCTGTACGAAGCCGCCAAGCCGATTGATCATGGTGCCGGCCAGCAGGGACTTCACCGCTGCCGGGGACTCGCGCCAGACCTGCCGCACTCCCGCGTGCTGCTTCCCGGCTCTGTCCGACGCTCTCGTCGCGTTGTTCTGTGCCATGCGACTCACTGTGCGGAAGGAGTTGCGACAGCAACAGTGTCAGCACTGACGAGGAACATCGAATTACTGCCACCGCCGTGCCGCGCGTCCACCGCGGCCGGCATCGGCCGGCCCTGCCGATCACCGACTTTCAAGATCTCCGGTTCTCGTACCAGGCCAATCCAGCCATAGGACTCTAGTCCTATGGCGTGACCGAAATCGACTTCCTAGTATGACCCTCACCCAAGTCGGCCGAGTCGTCCAACTATGCGTCGTCGTTCGCCAATTGTCCCTCGGTCGGATTTCCAAGTTCAGTGAATGAAGGCGGGGTCGGACTGTGGAGTCGTTCGGGTGGGGCGGAAATGCGCCGGAGCAGGAACGAATAATGAGCTGGCAGGCTCCACCGCTGAAATTCGGTGTCGGCGCCACCCGGGAGATCGGTGACGAACTACGCAAGGCCGGTATCAAGTCGGTGCTGTTGGTGACCGACCCCGTCCTGGCCGGTCTTGGTCTGCCCGCCCGTGTCGCCAAGCAGATCGAGCAGGAGGGGATCTCGGTCGCGTTGTTCGATCGAGCCCGGGTGGAACCCACCGACGAGAGCTGCGCCGAGGCGGCCCGTGAACTGGAAGCCCTCCAGGTGGACGGTTACGTAGGTCTCGGCGGCGGCAGCTCGATCGACACCGCCAAGATGCTGAACCTGCTGCTCAGTTACCCCGGCCGCCCGGTACGCGACTACCTGAACGCGCCGATCGGCGCCGGAGCCACGATTCCCGGCCCGCTCAAGCCGCTGGTGGCGGTGCCCACCACGGCCGGCAGCGGCAGCGAGTGCACCGCCATGGTCGCCCTCGGTGTCACGAGCATGAACGTGAAGACGGGGATCAGCGACCCGCGGCTGCTGCCCTCCCTGGCGCTGGTCGACCCGGCGAACACTCTGACCCTGCCCCCGGCGGTCACCGCCTCTTCGGGCTACGACGTCCTGACGCACGCCTGCGAGTCGTACACGGCACGCGCCTACGACCGGCGCCCCCCGTACCTCAGGCCCGGGGACCGGCCGCTGTACATCGGTGCCAATCCGATCAGCGACGTATGGGCGGAGCAGGCACTGGCACTGGTGGGCCGCTATCTGAGGCGGGCCGTGCTCAACCCCGCCGATCTGGAAGCCCGTACGGGAATGAGCCGGGCGGCGAGCTTCGCGGGAATGGGATTCGGCAATGCCGGAACCCATATTCCGCATGCCTGCGCCTACCCCATAGCCGGGCTGGTTCGCGACTACCGACCGGACGGATACGACGTCGGCCATGCCATGGTGCCGCACGGAGCCGCGGTCGTCTCCACCGCGGCAGCGGCCTTCGAGTTCACCTACCCGACGTCTCCGGAACGCCATCTGCGTGCCGCGGAGTTGCTCGGCGCGAGCCTCAGCGGCGTGACCACGGCCAACGGCTCCCACGTGCTCCCGGCGACGTTGCTGAGCATCGTGGCGGACACCGGAGGGCCCGCCGGACTGAGGAACTTCGGGTACAGCGCCAAGGACCTGCCCGAACTCGTCGAGGGCGCGCTCAAGCAGCAGCGGCTGCTGGTGTGCTGCCCGCGTGACGTCACCTCTCGCGATCTCGAAAGGGTCATCGCCGGCTCGATGACCGGCTGACGGCAAAGCAACGCCCCCACCCCCCATGTCAAGGAGCTGGATTTTCCCGTGAGTGAAGCAGGGTTACCCGAGCACACGGCTGTCATCGCGGGGAAGAGCGTGCCCACCCAGCGGTGGATCGACGTCCTCGATCCGTCGAATGCCCGCCCCTTCGCACGCGTCGCCCGCTGCGGTCCGGCCGAGGTCCAGTCGGCCGTGGAAGCGGCCCGGCACGCCTACGAGACGGTCTGGCGGTTCACGACGCCCGTGGAGCGCTCCCAGGTCTGCCGTCGCATCGCCGAGACCCTGCGCAGCAGCCGCGAGGAACTGGCCCGGCTGGAGACCCTCGACACCGGCAAGCCGTTCAGCCAGTCGCTGACGGACGCAGACGTCGCCGCCCGGTACTTCGACTTCTACGCCAACGCGGTAGAGGCCCTCGGCGGTGAGACGATCCAGCAGCAGCCGGATCGACTGGCCTTTACCCTGCGCGAACCGTTCGGCGTGTGCGGGCACATCATCCCGTGGAACTACCCGCTGCAGATCGCCGCCAGGACCGTCGCCCCGGCTCTCGCCGCGGGAAACTGCTGTGTCCTCAAACCTGCCGAGGACGCGCCGTTGACCTCGCTCCGCCTGGCCGGCCTCGTCGAAGAGGCGGGACTCCCGGCGGGTGTCCTGAACGTCGTGCCGGGCTACGGCGGGGAAGCCGGAGCCGCGCTCGCCGCGCACCCCGACGTGGACCGCCTCGCGTTCACCGGTTCGCGGGAGGTCGGCGAGGCCGTCATGGCCGCGGCCGCGCGGAACATCGTGCCGGTCACCCTGGAACTGGGCGGAAAGTCACCGCACCTGGTGCTCCCCGACTTCGACGCCGCGCGGGCGGTGCCGCAGATCGTGGAGGCGATCACGGAGCACGCGGGGCAGAACTGCTCTGCCGGAAGCCGCTTGCTCGTCCACCGGTCCGTCCACGACGAGCTGGTGGCCGCCCTCGCCGAAAGGTTCCGCTCGCTGCGCATCGGCCCGGGGATCGACGATCCCGACATGGGGCCGCTGATCTCCGCGAAACAGCGCGAGAGGGTGCTCGGCCACCTGGCAGCGGGCCGGCGGGACACCGAGGTCGTCGTCGGCGGTGGAGTGCCCGAAGGGGAGGCGTACGCCGAGGGCTTCTACGTGGAGCCCACCATCCTCGACCGGGTGGCCCCGCAACACCGGGTCTTCAACGAGGAGATATTCGGCCCGGTCCTCTGCGTGTCGGTCTTCGACACGCTGGACGAGGCGGTCGCACTCGCGGAACACACCACGTACGGACTGGCTGCCGGAGTCTGGACGTCCGACGTGACCACGGCCCACTGGCTCGCCGGGCGGCTCCGGGTGGGGCAGGTGTTCGTGAACGACTACAGCGCGGCCGGGGGAGTCGAGTTGCCATTCGGTGGCTACCGGCGCTCGGGAATTGGAGTGGAGAAGGGGCTGGAGGCGCTGCGTGAATACACGCGGTGCAAGACGGTGGCGATCCACGCGCGGCTTTCTTCCTGACCCGGTGCCCCGACTCGCCCGCACCGTCCTCCAAGCCTTACGGAGAACCCCGAGCCCTACGGAGAAGCGCGTTCAGGTCCATTCATATCGGTGGAGGGAGTTCATCGAATGTCACATGTTGTGCGAGGGCCCGTCGCGGAGTTGAGCGGCCGGCGGTGTTGTGAGTTCTGCGGGGCGCCGACGCGGCCCGTGCCGGGCCTGGCCGAAGCTGTCGCCAACGTGCACAAGGCGCTGGGCGAGGCGCAGAACGCGCTCGAAGCCCAGGAGCAACTGATCGAGGACTTACGGGCGGCCGCGAGACCGCACCTCTCCGAGGAGGTCCTCGCGGCCCGGGCGGCGCTCGGCCTCCTGACGGCCCGCGAGCGTCAGATTCTGGTGCTCATCTCCCAGGGGAATTCGAATCGTCGCGTCGCCAAGACGCTCGGAATTTCCGAGAAGACGGTGAAGAACCACTTGTCCGCGGTCTTCACGAAAGCCGGTGTGTCCGATCGTACTCAAGCCGTGGTATTGGGAATCCGCAGCGGGATCGTCTCCCTCGGTGAGCCCTTCGGGGATGCGTCACCGCCCATGAGCGGGAGTAAATGACTCCCCACCGATTCAGGTCCATGCTGAGAGTATGAGGGGCGATTCGGTCATGGAACAGGGTGGGGACTGTCAGAACACCACGCATTACTGCCACATTGGGTCCCATGCTGAAGAACGTAGCCGCGGTTCTGCTGGAGAACGTCCATCCATTCGAGCTGGGTGTCATCTGCGAAGTGTTCGGGATCGATCGCCGGCAGGAGGGGCTGCCCGTCTACGACTTCGCGCTCGTCGCCGCGGAATCCTCATCGGTGCGGGCGGTGCCCGGATTCACCATCAGCACGCCCTACGGGCTCGACCGGCTGGAGGACGCCGACCTCATCGCCATCCCGGTCGGAGACGACTTCCACACCAGGGACTTCCCGCCCGCCCTCCTGGAGGCCCTGCGCCAGGCGGTCGCCCGCGGGGCCCGGGTGGTGAGCGTCTGCGTCGGCGCCTTCGTCCTGGGCGCCGCCGGGCTGCTCGACGGACGACGCTGCACCACGCACTGGCGGTACGCCGACGCGCTCGCCCAGCGCTACCCCAAGGCCCAGGTCGAACCGGAAGTGCTCTACGTCGACGAGGACCCGATCCTCACCTCGGCCGGTACCTCCGCGGGGATCGATGCCTGCCTCCACCTGGTGCGCAAACTTCAGGGCAGCGACGTCGCCAACGCCATCGCCAGGCGCATGGTGGTGCCCCCGCACCGGGAGGGCGGCCAGGCCCAGTACATCGAGCGACCGGTTGCCCACTACGGGGAGGACGGCGTGCGCGAGGTGCTGGTCTGGGTCGAGGAGCACCTGGACCAGGAGATGAGCGTCGAACAGCTGTCGGCGCGGGCCTGTATGTCGCCGCGCACCTTTGCGCGCCGCTTCCGGACGGAGACGGGGACCACTCCCTACCGCTGGCTGCTGGCTCAGCGGGTGCTGAGCGCCCAGCGGCTGCTGGAGAACACCGACGAGACGATGGAGGCGATCGCGGCCCGTACGGGATTCGCCAACGCGGCAGCCCTGCGGTACCAGTTCGTGCGCTCCCTCAATACCACCCCCAACGCCTACCGGCGTGCTTTCCGGGGCCGGTTATCCGACACCACCACGCACTGAGCCCCGCGCGGGGCCCAACAGGAGGACGGAAATGTTGAGCATCGCGGTAGTGGGCGCCACCGGAGCGGTGGGCCGGGAGTGCCTGGCCCTGCTCGACGGCGGGATCGTGCCCGTGCAACAGGTGGTGCCCGTCGGGTCGGCGCGCAGCGTCGGCCGGGATCTGGGCACCGAACTGCAGCTGTCGCTGCCCATGACGGAGCTGGTGACCCTCGACGACCTGGACCCCCGAGCTCTGGATGTCGCCATCTTCTCCGCGGGCGCGGAGGTGAGCGCCCGGGTGGCGGAGCGGCTGGCCTCGGCCGGGGTGCTGGTCGTGGACAACAGTTCCGCCTTCCGCATGCGACCTGACGTCCCCCTCGTCGTACCGCAGGTCAACCCCGCTGTGCTCGACGACCGGCCGGGCCTGAACCTCGTGGCCAACCCCAACTGCTCGACCATCCAGCTGGTGCGCGTCCTGAGCCCGTTGCACGAGCTGGCGGGACTGGAGAGCGTCGTGGTGGCGACCTACCAGGCGGCGTCCGGCGGCGGCGTGCGCGGCCTGCGGGAACTGGCGGAGGAGTCCAGGGCCATCCTGGACGACCCCCATGCGCAGGGTGCCCCCGGCGGGCGCTTCGGGCAGCCGCTGTCCTTCAACCTCGTTCCCGAGATAGGGCTTCAGGACGACACCGGGCTCACCCACGAGGAACGCAAGCTCGTCCGTGAACCGCGCAAGATCCTCGGCCTGCCGGACCTGCGCGTGAGCGCCACCGCGGTGCGGGTGCCGGTCTTCGACTGCCACTCCGAGGCCGTGCACGTCCGGCTGCGCGAGCCGGTCACGACCGAGTCCGTCGAGGCGGCCCTGGCGGCGACACCCGGTCTCCGGGTCTACCGCCGGTCGCAGAGCCCCTCGTACCCCATGCCCCGTACCGTCTTCGCCGGCCCTGAGGACCGTGCCCTGGTCCACGTCGGCCGTATACGCGTCGATCCGGAGGACGACAGGGCGGCGGCGCTCTGGGTGGTCGCCGACAACCTGTGGGTGGGGGCGGCGCTCAACGCGCTGCAGATCGTGGAACTCGCCACGAAGAACGGGTGGCTCGGATGACGGCCGGCCGCTCGCCCGACAGCCGTCCGCTGGTGCTGAAGTTCGGTGGCTCCGCTTTCGCCGACCTCGACGGCTACCACCGGGTGGCCCGGTACGCGGTGCGCCGTGTCACCGAGGAGAAGCGCCCGCTGGTCGTCGTGGTGAGCGCGATGTCCGGGACGACGGGCAGGCTCCAGCAGACCTTGGACGCCCTGGTCGACGACCCGCCCGCGCACGCCGCCGCGATGCTCCTGACCACCGGCGAGACAGTGAGCGTCGCCCTGCTGGCCGCCGCGCTCGACGCCGAGGGCGTGCGGGCGTGCCCCCTCCCGGCGGCGGGCACCGGGCTCCTCGCCGAGGGGCCCGGCGACCGGGCGGGACTGACCTCGGCCGGCCCCGGGGCGCTGGCCGAGGCGCTGGCCGACTGTCCGATCGTGGTCGTCCCCGGTGGCCAGGGGGTCGACGCGGCCGGGCGGGCCGTCATGCTGGGCCGCAACAGCTCGGACCTCTCGGCGGTGGCGGTGGCCGCGGCGCTGGGCGCCGACACGTGCGAACTCTTCTCCGACGTGCCCGGAGTGTGCACCGCCGACCCCTATCTGGTCCCGGAGGCCCGAACTCTCTCCCAAATCAGCTACGAGGGAGTGCGCCGGATGTCCCGGCACGGGGCCAAGGTCGTCCACGAGGGCGCCGTGGACTGGGCGGAGCGCGGCGGGGTGCAGCTGCTGTGCCGTCCCTTCCCCTGGCGCGAGGGCCCGGACGGCGGGACCGCCGTGGGTACGGGCCCGGAAGTGTCTGCGGTCGTCGTGCACAAGGACAGCGACGTGTGGCGCTTCCGCTCCGGCCGGGAACGCCAGGCGGCGGGGGGACGACTACGGGCCGAGGGCCTGGCGGTCGCGGAGTTCGACGCCGCGGGCGAGGCATGTCTGACGGTGCCGACCGGAGCGCGGGGCGTGGCCCGGCACCTGCGGACCGCGCGCCGCCTCGACGACCTGTGCCTGGTCACCACGTTGTGGGCGGACGGCAGGACCGAACACACCGTGGTGCCGCGCGCCGAGGCCGCGGCCGAAGCCCGCCGGTGCCACGCGCTGCTGTACCCGGCCCCCGGGGACACCCCTGGACAGGCCGTCCCCCCGCCGGCCAAGGCCCGCTCCCCGCACAGCGGCGTCCTGGTCGGCCCGGCCCGGCCGCTGCCCACCGAGAACAGGCCGCTGGACTGACCCGGGCCGGGACCGCCGCCACGCACGGCGGTGTCGCGACGGCCGGAGGCACCGCGCATTCCGGACCCGGCTTCGAGTGGCTCGAGCGAAAGGCGCCTGACGGGCAAAAGTCCAGGTCAGGCGCCTTCCTCCGGGCCTCTGGAAGAAGTCGGGATTCTCTCCAGCGGCTTGAGCGGCGCTTGTGACGCCCGCGCGTGGGGATCCGGTCTCGGCGGCGCCGGGCCGCCGCGCTGTCAGCCGAGGGTGACCGACCCTCCCTCGACCTTCACCTTGGCGGGAGCCAACGGCCCGGTCGCGGGCCCGTCCTTCACACTGCCATCGGTGAGGTCGAACTTGCTGCCATGGCACATGCAGTTGATGGTGCCGCCGGAGACCTCGCCGACGATGCAGCCCACATGGGTGCAGACCGCGGAGAACGCCTTGAACTCGCCGTCCTCCGGCTGCGTCACCACCACCTTCTCGGCCTTGAAGATCTTGCCGCCGCCCTTGGGTATCTCGGAGGTCTGCGCGAGGACGCCCCCGTCGCCTCCGGTGGCCGCCGCGGCGCCCGCCTCGCCGCCCCCGTCGGACGCGCCGCCACCGCCGCACGCTGCCAGGGCCGCGGTCAGCCCCACCGCGCCGGCCGCCGCGACGACGGCCCGTCGCCCGGGCCCGGCCGTCCCCTCCGATGCCGTCCGCTCCGTTGATTCCTGTCGAGCCATGGTGTGCCTCCGGTTTCTGGTGCGCCGTGGTGCGTGCGGTAGGGGATCCCGGGTTCCTCCTCTCCATACGGGCGGCGCGCCGCCCCCGTTCATTCCCCCAGGGCGTCGCGCAGGAAATCGCGCTGGAAGCGGAGCAGGTTCTCGTTGACCGCGTCATCGGCCGGGCTGTGGGTGGCGCCGGGCAGCGGCAGTACGGAGTGCGGCCTGCCCGCCGCGAGCAGCTCCGCCGAGAAGCGCAGGGTGTGCGCGGCCGCCACGTTGTCGTCGACGAGGCCGTGGATGAGCAGCAGCGGACGGCGCAGCCGGTGGCCGTGGCCGACCAGAGAGGAGCGCGCGTAGTGCTCCGGGTGCTCGTCCGGGTGGCCCAGGAACCGCTCCTTCCAGTGCGTGTCGTACAGCCGCTGGTCGGTGGGCGGGGCACCGGCCACCGCCGCGTGGAAGACATCGGGCCGGTGCACCACGGCGGCCGCCGCCAGGAACCCGCCGAACGACCAGCCACGGATCCCCACCCGCGCCGTATCCAGGTCGCCGAAGCGCTCCCCGGCGGCCCGCAGCGCATCCACCTGGTCCTCGAGGGCGGGCTTGAGCTGGTCCCCGTGAATGGCTTTCTCCCAGGCCGGCCCCCGCCCCGGCGTCCCGCGGCCGTCGACCACCAGGACCGCGAACCCCTGCTCCGCGAACCACTGCGACACACCCGCGGGCCAGCCACGGTCGCGCCCCACGATCTGCACGGCCGGGCCCCCGTACGGGTCGAGCAGCACCGGCAGCTTCCCGGCGCCTTCCTTGTGCCACGACGGGAGGTAAAGCGCGGCCCGCAACTCCCGTTTCCCGAGCGTGAGATGAAGCGGGCGGGGCGCAACCACCGGGTCCTCGGCGAGCGAGGCGATGACCGCCGGGGCCACCTCCTCGCCGTCCTCTTCGCGTACGACCGTCACCTCGGCGCCCCGTGACGTGACCCCGGCCAGGACGACCGTGCCGCCGCGCCCCACGCCCCCGTACCTGCCGGGCTCCCCGCTCAGCCGGCGGATGCCGTGGCCGGGCTCGTAGCGCCACACATGGGTCTCGGTGGGGTCCTCGCTCGCGGTGAACAGCACCCGCTCGCCCTCGACGCCGAGGACCGCGCGCAGCTGGAGCCCGCCGGGGGTGACCCGCTGGCCCCCGACGGTCAGATACCGGGTGTCGTCCGTGTCCTCGGGCAGCACCAGCGCGCCCGAGGCGGTACGTGCCGGCGTTCCGGCCACGAGCTGCACCCACGCGGCATCGGTCCGCTCGTGGCACACCTCGGTGGCGCCGGTCGCCGGATCCACCGTGAGCGTTCGTACGGTGCGCTGGTCACGGCTCTGTACGGCGAGGAACGGACCGTGTGCGTCCCAGCCCGCGTCGACGAGGTACTCGTACGCCGCGCGGTCCCAGGTCACGTCCACCCGCTTCCCGTCCAGAGTGAGCACCTGCACGCCGACCTCGGCGTTGGCGGTCCCCGCCGCCGGATAGCGGATCGCCTGTGGCGGCTTCGCCGGGTCGGCCGGGTCGGCGAGGTAACGCCGTTCCATGGGGGAGGTGTCGACCCGCGCCACCAGGAGGCGGCGGCTGTCCGGCGCCCACCAGTAGCCGCGCGACCGGCCCATCGACTCGGCGGCCGTGTACTCGGCGAGCCCGTAGCCGATCTCGGGCCCCTCGCTGCGGGCCAGCTGCCGGTCCGTGCCGTCCAGGCCGACGACGTGGAAGGACCGGCGGCTGACATACGCGATGTGCTGCCCGTCGGGGGAGGGGCGGGGGTCGACCACCGGTCCGGCCGCCGGTACGGAGAACGGCGCGCCGCCGTCCGTACGCACCGCCCACAGCGCCCCGGACAGCGCGAAGGCCACCAGGTGGGCGGCGTGGTCGGCGCCATACGCCACCACGCCCACCGAGCGCTCGCGAGCCCGCTCCCGCCGCAGCCGCTCCTCCTCGGGCACCGCCTCCGGACCGGCCCCCACCAGGACCGCCGGATCGGCCAACAGCCGCTCCGCCCCGTCCTCGTACTGCCACAACCGGCCGATCGGGTCCGTGCCCGACCCCGTACGGACGAAGAGGACCCGTCGGCCGTCAGGGGAGAGGGCGAACTGCCTCGGTACACCGAGGGAAAAGCGGCGGGTGCGTGCGAACTGCCGGGGAAAATCGGCCGAGTCAAGGGGTGTGCCGTCCAAGGCGCCGTCCTCCAGAGTGCTGTCCTGCGGGGGCTGGGAAGCTCCAGGGCTTCCCCGGCTGTATAGGCACAAAAGAACGCGGCACGGAAGGGGCCGTGATCGCTTTCGCGGTCCGGTACGGGACCGGGCGGAAGGGGCCGGGAGGCCTGTTTGTGGCTGATGAGCCGTCAAATCAGGCTGTGAGCACCGAAGATGGGGGCAGAGTGGATGCCCTGCTGTATGTGAAATGTGCTCTCGATCAGCTGGCCCGAATGCCGTCGCCCGTCCGGATAAACCCGGTGCGGAGCAAGATCACTGCATCGAGGTAACTCCAACGGCCTCATGGGCGAGCCGGGCGTACCGGCCGTTACTGTTTTCTGGGATCTGGACGGATTCTCGGATATTCGTTCTTGATTGCCAGGTATTCGAACCATTTTTCTCTTTCACTTTGACGCCAGGTACGCCGATCACCGACCTCACGAAGGAGAGCTCGCCCGATGACCGTTGAGGCCAGCCCGGAAGCGCAGATGGCGCCGCCTCGGCAGTCCAGCCCGCACACCGCGGCTGCTCGCAACCTTGCCAAGGGTGGCGCCTATCGGGCGAACCGCCGGCTGAACTGCACCGTCGGTGAAGGGCGCATCGAGTTCCAGGACGGTGCCGATGTGCTGACCGTGGTCGTCGGCCGGTGCGTCCCACGCGACTTCCGCGTCGGCGAGGTACGCCGGACCGGCCTGCCGGAGGAGTGCGAGCCGGGCCTGTCGGTGCGCTTGATGGGCACCAGCGGGCAGGCGATTGTCTCGGACCTGCTCACCACCTACCGCTCCGCCGCCGGCCTGGTGCCCGATGCGCTCGGGGTGCTGGAGAACGTGCAGATCGCGCGCAGACGCGACTAGAGGCCCCGTCCGACGGCCACCACGGCCCGGACCTTCCCGGGCCGGGCAGCACGCCCGGGGTCCGGGACAGCACACCCACCTCACCAAGGAGCTACGGATGCCTGATCCTGGGATTTCCCCTCTGCAGTCGAGCCTGCTGGGCGCCGCGGCCCGCCTCGGGACCCAAGCCGGCACCCACGCCGCCGACGTCGAAGCCGGCGCCCAGCCGGCCCTGCCCGGCCCGCCTTCCGCCCCCGTCCCTGCCGCCGGGGCCGTTCCCGTGCACGCGTCCGTACCCGACGACGGCCCGGATGGCGACCTGATCGCTCCGCACGCCCAGGAGGATGCGGCCGCGGTGAGGAGCTCGAACGCTGTCCTGGAACGGATCCTGCGTGGCCCCAGTGGTCTGGGCACGGCGAGCCTGCACCTGGTCCGGCGCGAGGAGCCTCCAGAGCCCGAGACACCGGTGGAGGGCACACCTGTCCCGGGCCTCTACTACCGCCCGGTGCCGGAGCCCGAGCCGGCGCGGGCCGAGGAGGTCAGCCGCAGGATCAAGACATGGGCGGTGGACGAGGCCCAGGTGTACCCCCCGGAGTGGGAGGACCAGTTCGACGGCTTCTCCGTCGGCCGCTACATGGTCGCCTGCCATCCCGACGCTCCCACCATCGACCACCTGATGCTCGCCACGCGGCTGATGGTCGCCGAGAACGCGGTCGACGACCGCTACTGCGAGGACCACGGCGGCTCGCCCATCGGTCTCGGCAGCCGCCTCCTGCTGGCGCACACGGCTCTCGACCCGCTGCACACCACGCAGGAGTACGAGCGGGGGTGGGCGGAATCGCTCCACTCGGACGCCCCCCGGCGTGCCTACCGGTCCGCCATGGAGTACTTCGTCCAGGCGGCCAGCCCCTCCCAGGCCGACCGGTTCCGGCACGACATGGCCCGGCTGCACATGGGGTACCTCGCCGAAGCC
Source organism: Streptomyces sp. NPDC048483 (assembly GCF_040651455.1). Taxonomy (NCBI): domain Bacteria; kingdom Bacillati; phylum Actinomycetota; class Actinomycetes; order Kitasatosporales; family Streptomycetaceae; genus Streptomyces; species Streptomyces sp. NPDC048483. The sequence continues at coordinate 54,307 of NZ_JBEZJZ010000016.1, read as the reverse complement.
GCCTGGGCCGAGATGGACCACGTCCCCGAGGTGTGGGAGTACCTGGCGATGCGCCAGTTCAACAACTTCCGCCCCTGCCCGACCATCACCGACACCGTCGGCGGCTACGAACTGCCGGCAGACCTGCACGCCCAGCCCGCCATGCAACGGGTCATCGCGCTCGCCGGCAACGCCACCACCATCGTCAACGACCTGTACTCGTACACCAAGGAACTCAACAGCCCCGGCCGGCACCTGAACCTGCCCGTGGTGATCGCCGAACGTGAGGGCGTCTCCGACCGGGAGGCCTACCTCAAAGCGGTCGAGGTCCACAACGACCTCATGCACACCTTCGAAGCCGAAGCCGCCGCTTTGGCCGCCGCCTGCCCCGCCCCGAACGTGCTGCGCTTCCTGCAGGGAGTGGCCGTCTGGGTCGACGGAAACCACTACTGGCACCAGACCAACACCTATCGCTACAGCCTGCCCGATTTCTGGTAAGGATGGACTTATCTGTGACCAGCACCGATCTCACCACCGCCACCTCCACCTTCGTCCCCGCCCCGGCGTCGCCCTACCAGGGTGACATCGCCCGCTACTGGGACGAGGAGGCCAGGCCCGTGAACCTGCGTCTCGGCGACGTCGACGGGCTCTACCACCACCACTACGGCATCGGCGACGTCGACCACACCGCCCTCGGGGACGCCGACGACAGCGAGTACGAGAAGAAGCTGATCGCCGAGCTCCATCGCCTGGAGTCGGCGCAGGCCGAAGTCCTCTTGGACCACCTCGGTTCCCTCGGGCGTGACGACACGCTCGTGGACGCCGGCTGCGGCCGGGGCGGTTCGATGGTCATGGCTCATCAGCGCTTCGGATGCAAGGCCGAGGGCGTCACCCTGTCCGCCAAGCAGGCCGCCTTCGCCAACCGGCGCGCCCACGAACTCGGCATCCAGGACCATGTCCAGGCCCGCGTGTGCAACATGCTCGACATGCCCTTCGAGACGGGGCAGGCCGCGGCCTCGTGGAACAACGAGTCGAGTATGTACGTCGACCTGCACGACCTCTTCGCCGAGCACTCGCGCATCCTCAAGGTCGGCGGTCGCTATGTGACCATCACCGGCTGCTGGAACCCGCGTTACGGCCAGCCCTCGAAGTGGGTCTCCCAGATCAACGCGCACTTCGAGTGCAACATCCACTCCCGCCGCGAATACCTGCGCGCCATGGCCGACAACCGTCTCGTACCGCAGGCCGTCGTCGACCTGACTGCTGCGACCCTGCCCTACTGGGAGCTGCGGGCCACGTCCTCGCTGGTCACCGGCATCGAAGAGGCGTTCATCAACTCGTACAAGGACGGTTCCTTCCAGTACCTCCTGATTGCAGCCGACCGCGTCTGACCGCTCGCCCACTGAAAGGGCCGGCCCGTCACCCGACGGCCCGGCCCTTTCGGGGCGCCAGGACGGCTTCCGCTCCCGCGCCCTGCCGGAGGAGGGCGCTCGGTCGGCGCTACGGATGGTGACCTCGGCCGCCCGTGGGAAGGCGGCCGACGAGGGCCGATAGGGTCTTCCGGCGTCGCCGGACCCGACGACGCTACGCGAGACCAAGGGGGATCTCCGTGGCCACCCCGCCACCACCGCCCGGCCCGTATTCGCCCGCTCCGGCGCCCGGCGGCCCGTACGCAGCGCCGCATGCCGCCGTCCCGTACACCCCGCCGTACGCGCCACCCCATCCGTACGCGCCGCATCCCCATCCCCATGGGCACCAGCCCGGCACGTCGGGCTGCCAGTTCTGCGGTGCTCAGCCTGCCGTGCCGGCCACCGTGCGCGGGCATCAGGGCCTGATCGTGGTGATGAGGTTCCTGAGCCGTCGGGGAGTGTTCTGCCGCTCCTGTGGGCTGGCCACCTACCGTGAGATGTCCGCGAAGACCCTCTGGCAGGGCTGGTGGGGGCCGCTGTCCGTGGTCATCACGCCGCTCACCCTGCTGGCGAACCTCGGCCCCCGGGCGCGCTTTCGTAAACTCGCCGCTCCCACAGGCGGTTTCCGCCCCTCCCTCGACCCGGGCAAATCTCTTCTGCGCAGGCCTGAGGCCCTGATGTGTCTGGTGCCGGTGGCTCTTGTGGCTCTCTTGGTCCTGGCGCTACTCGCGCTGACCGTGTTCGGCATGATCGTCGGTAAGCCGAAGGAACAGCAGCCCTATGGCAACGAGTCCGAGAAGGCACCGACCCTTGCCGTAGGTGACTGCGTACGCAACGAAGGCGACTGGCAGGATCAGGACCTGCAGGTCACGGACTGCGGATCGGCCGACGCCGAGTACAAGGTGACCCGAAGGCTCGAGAAGCCGAAGTCAACCTGTGCCGATGGCGAACTCTACGCCGATATCAAGTACGGCCCGGGTGGCACCACCACGTCCTGCCTCGTACGGCTGCGGTAACAGGCGGCTGTGGAGGTCAGTCCCGCCCCGCCCCAGCAACGCCACAAGTACCCGGAACCCCGCCCGCTCCGGCGTCAGACCGCCGGGCAGCGACTCGCCGACCGGTAGCGCCGTTCACCGATGAAGGCACAAGCGTTTTCGAGGTGCTGCGGACATCCAAGCGCGTGGGAAACGCAAGACAATTGTGTGACTGCACCATGTATATGGCTGTTATTGCTTGCCGGTTTGGCGTTCCTGCAGTTGCCGGAATATTGCGGGCTGATCTTCGATGAGTGAAGTCAATTGAGAGCAAATCGGGTTGGGAGTAAACGGCAAGTGGGTGACTGCACTCTCGGGGCCGCTGAGCTCGGGAGCCACGCTCGCGGAGTTGTGTGCCGGCGCTTCACCGCGTTCCCGAGTAGCCCCAGGGAATACTGAGCGAGCAGGAAGAAGCCCGTTTTCAGGAGCGGATAGCGTTCCTGACCCACGGGGCCGAACGTCCCCGCGAAGGTTTCCGCCGAGGGCGGGATACCCGGGTTCTTGTGGTGGGGGTCGGCGCCGCTTCAGCGGGCGGGCGTTCCGGCCCGGGTCGACCAACTGCCGTGGCACGGGGCGGAATCCCTCTCGGACGCTCTCTGGGGCTTCGACTGCGTCTGAGGCTGAGTGAGGCACGGTGAACCCGCCACTTACGCACCCATGTTCACTGGAGAAGACCTCATTCCATGCTGTGGGTCGTCTTGATGATTTTCATGGTGAGGTGGGAATCGACCCTGGCGACTCCAGGGGTGTCTTCAAGTTTGTAAGTGACGAACCTTTCGTACGAGCTCAGGTCGGCCGTGGCGATGCGCAGAAAGTAGTCCGGTAGGCCGAACATGCGCCGAAACTCGATGACTTCATCGAATGAGGCGACGCGCGCTTCGAAATTCTCCACTGTTTCGCGGTCTTTGTGTGAGAGCTCGACGTTGACGTTCACCTCGAAGGAGCGACCCATCGACTCCGCATCGACACGGGCGTGGTACCCGAGGATGACGCCGTCTTGCTCGAGTCGGCGGAAGCGTCGTAGGCATGGCGCGGGTGTGAGGCCCACCCGGTCGGCCAGCTCCGTGTTCGAGATTCGGGCGTCACGCTGAAGCTGCGCAATAATTGCGCGATCTATCTTGTCCACAGCGCTTATTGTGCGCAGCCGGACGCTGAGGAGCAAGATTTCGCCATCGGATTGCCGAGGCGGATGGCTAGCGTTGCCGCCATGACATCCCCTCCAACGTCCACGCAACCGGAACGCACGCCTGGCGGCCGAGAACGATCGGATCTACGCCGAGCATGGGCCGAGACGTGGCCGATCGGGCTCGGCATGGTCTCGCTCGGCCTCACCTTCGGGCTGCTGGTCGTCCAGTCCGGATTGGCGTGGTGGTGGACACCTCTGATCAGCGGGTCGATCTATGCCGGATCATTCGAGTTTCTTCTGGTTGGCCTGCTTGCGGCATCGGCACCGCTGGCCTCGATCGCGTTCACCGCATGTGCCGTCAACTTCCGCCATATCTTCTACGGCTTGTCGTTTCCCCTGCACCGCGTCCGCGGCAAACTCGCCAAGACCTACGCGATGTTCGCGCTCATCGACGAAGCCTACGCACTACTCGCCACACGCCCCACGGAATCGTTCACCAGTAAACGCATCATCGCCACCCAGGCCCTCCTGCACTCCTATTGGGTGACGGGCGGTATAGCCGGTGCGCTGTTCGGCCGCTGGATTCCCACCATCAACGGGCTGGACTTCACTCTCACCGCATTGTTCGCCGTGCTCGCGATCGAATCCTGCCGCGCGACCCGCGACGTTCCCGCACCTGTCGTGGCCGCCGCGTGCGCACTCTTTGCGCGGCTTGTCGCCCCGGGCGAAATACTCGTCGTCGGCATGTCGCTGTATGTGCTGGCGCTGCTGACCCGCTACCGCCTCACCCGTACCCCCAGGACACCCCATGAGGTCTGATACCGCTTTCATAGCGGGCGCGGTCCTGACGGTCGCGGTGATCACCTTTGCCCTCCGAGCCGTCCCGTTCGTATGCGTCGCCCGACTCCGCTCATCCGCCGTCACAAAGTATCTCGCACGCCTCATGCCACCCGGATTCATGGTGATCCTGGTGGTCTACCTACTCCGGGACGTCCCCCTCAACAACAGCCCTTACGGAATCCCGCAAGCCGTGGCGCTGCTGGTGACCACCGCGCTGCATCTCTGGAGGCGCAATGCGGTCCTCAGTATCGTCGCCGGCACCAGCACCTACATCCTTTTGATCAATTTCCTGTCCGGGGCCCCCGCGTGAGTGACGATCAGCAACCAGGTCGAGCTCAGGTGCAGGTCTCGGTCAACCATCTCCTCGCTGTGGGCGCGGGCGGCGGTCGGCCTGGCCGCCGAGTCCCTGGCGGGAGTCCTGGGGCGGCCGGGGACAGAGGCCCAGCGGCTGTCGTTCGCCCGTGCCGCGGCCGAGGTCGACGCGGCGTCGCGACTGATGACGCGGATGGCGACCACGGCCGACGGTGGGATTCCGGACCGACGGCGATCCGGTCCAGCGCATCTGGCGCGAGGTGCAGGGCGTCGTCCGGCACGGCGGATTGTTGTTCGAGCCCGCCGCTCTCGCGTCTACCCAGAGTCTGGCGTCGGACGGCTGATCGCCGTACGGCGCACGGGGGAAAGCACCACCGACCCCAGGACGCATCCAGTGACGTGTCCGTGATGTTCTGAAGGAAGATTCTGTGTTGTTTGAATTATTGGCAATCGGAGCGACGGGAGCACAGGGGGCGCCGTCGCACGGCTGCTGCCGGCGCGCGGACACCGCGTCCGGGCCCTGACGCGCAACGCCGATTCCCCGGCCGCCGCGGCGCTGCACGCGGCAGGCGCCGCGCTCGTCGTCGGTGAATTCGACGACGCCGCCGTGCTGCGGACCGCCATGGAGGGCGCCGACGGCGTGTTCGCCATGGGGACTCCGTTCGGCGGTGCGGGCGTGGACGGCGAGGTCCGTCAGGGCAAGGCCCTGATCGACGCCGCGCACGCGGCGGGTATCGGCCACTTCCTCTACAGCTCCTCCGCCGGCACCCAGACGCTCCTGGATCCTGGACCAGTTCGAGGGCGGGCAGTTCATGCACCTCGCGGCCCCGGACGTCCCCATCGCGTGGATCGCGGTGGACGACATCGCGGCCTTCGCGGTGTACGTACTGGAGAACCGCGTCGAGTTCATCGGCAAGAGTGTCGACATCGCCTCGTCCACCGCGTCGGCGAAGGAAATCGCCGCCGAGGTGGGCGGTGCCGGCGATGAGCAGATGTCGCTCGGCGACGAGGCCAATGCCGACATGCAGGCCATGCTCGACCTGTTCGGCAAGGGCGGCGTCCCCGCGCCCGCAACGGACGAGGCTCCCCTCACAGCCAGTCGCGCGGCTTGAAGATCAGGTACGGACTCGCGCGCACCCTGGCCATCGGCAGCACCGCGACTCTTCGTGTCACCCCTGGTTGGCCCCACCAACGGCCCTGACCTGGGTGAAGCGGTCATATGGACCTCTGACCTTCGCAGATGGATTCTTTGCGGGGCGTTCAGGAAGTTCTGCGTCTGCTGGTGGTACACGGGCGCCACAGCATCTGACCGGGGACTCCCGCCATGGGTAGGCTGACCGGTGTGGACATGCTGCACCTGCGCTACTTCGTCGCCGTGGCCGAGGAACTCAACTTCTCGCAGGCGGCGCGCAGACTGCACATGGCGGCTTCTCCGCTCAGCCAGCGGATCAAGGATCTCGAGCGCGAACTCGGTCATGAGCTCTTCGAGCGCACCACCCACCGCGTCGATCTGACCCCGGCCGGTGCCGCGCTGCTGCCGATGGCGCGCGACATCCTGGAGCGGGTCAACTCGATCCCGTGGCGGCTGAGCGAAGCGGTGCAGCCGCGGCTGGGCAGGCTGTTCATCGGTATGCCCGCCGGAGTGCATCCGTTGCTGCGGGACCGGGTCGGGCTGCTGGAGGACGCCTGCCGTGAGGTGTGCGAACTCAAGCGCTGGCCCGGTACGTCGGCGGACCTGGCGGACGCGGTGCGCGACGGCAGGCTGGCCATGGCGCTGGCCCGGCTGCCGGTCTCCGACCCTGCGTTGGAGATCATCGAGGTGATGCGCGAGGTGCTGGGTGCCGCGGTTCCGGCCGACCGCTTCGCGGGGCGGGCGTCCGTCACCCTGGAGGAACTCGCCGACCTGTCGTATGTGGCCACGCCGAACGACGCCACCCCGGTCTATTTCGAGGAAATCGATAGCCGTCTTCATTCGGTCGGCGTGAAGAAGAGGATCCGCATTAACGTCGCGGACTATTCCGGAAGCTCGGAATTGATTTCCTCCGGCATCGCATTTTCGATGACCATGCTCTCGCCGGAGAGCCCCATGCACCTTTACCGGTTGGACAACGTGGCCGTGCTGCCGGTCGAGGACTTCCAACCCACCCTGACAACCGGCCTGTTGTTCCGCGCTGACCGGGCGAATGCCGGTGGGGACCTGAGCGAGGTCGCTGCCCGGGCCCGCCGGATCTTCGACGATGTCATCACCGCCTGAATGACTTCCGTAATTCCTTTTCCGTGGAGTGCAGGAAAGGGTGTGACTGCTGTGGTCATACCCTTGTTCGCCAGTTGATCATTCCCTTCCGGTCCGTTCACGCATAACGTCGTCGGTGGAAACATTCATCGTGAAATTACTGCGTGAACAGGAGTGATGATGGACATTACGGCCGCCGGCACCACAGGTCCGCTGGACGGCGTGCGGGTGATCGATCTGTCAACGGTGGTGATGGGGCCCTACGCGGCGCAGATCCTGGGCGACCTCGGCGCCGACGTCATCAAGATCGAGTCCCCGTCCGACACGGTTCGGGTGGGTCCGTACCGCACCACACCCGGCATGACCCCGCTCAACCTCAACGTCAACCGCAACAAGCGCAGCGTGACGTTGAACCTCAAGGACGACGCCGACCGCGCACGGGCACTCGAACTGGTCGACGGCGCCGATGTGCTGGTCACCAACATGCGCCCGGGCGCGCTCGCCCGCCTCGGCCTCGGTCACGCCGACATCGCCGCCCGTAACCCCGGCCTGGTCTACGCCCACGCCCAGGGCTTCCGCAGCGACTCCGACCGGGCCGGCAACGCGGCCTACGACGAGACCGTGCAGGCCGCCTCCGGTCTGGTGGACGTGGCCAACCGGGCGCTGGGCACCCCGGCGTACCTGCCGACCATCATCGGCGACAAGGTCTGCGCGCTGACCATCGTCTACTCGGTGCTCGCCGCGCTGGTCCACCGTGACCGCACCGGCGCCGGCCAGTACGTCGAGATCCCGATGACCGACACGCTCATCGCGTTCAACCTCGTCGAGCACCTGGCGGGCCACGTCTTCGAGCCGCCGGAGGGGCCCACCGGGTTCCCGCTGTCGATGAAGCGGGGGCACCGCGCGGTGCCCACCGGGGACGGCCTGGCCTGTGTCATGCCGTACAACCCACAGAATTTCCGGGACTTCTTCCTCGCCGCCGACCGTGCCGACCTCGCCGCCGACCCCCGTGTCAACGGCGAGTCCATCGCCGATGCCGACGTCGACGCCCTGATGGAGCTGGTGGGGGAGTGCTCGCCCCGCCTGACCACCGAGGAGTGGGAGCGGGTCTGCGCCAAGCACAGCATCCCGATGGCCCCCGTGCTCGAACTCGACCGGGCCGCCGAGGACCCGTATGTGCGCGGTGGCCGGCTGCTCGACGTGGTGGACCACCCCAGCGAGGGCGCCATCCGCTCGGTCGGCATCCCCGTGCGGTTCTCCGCCACACCGGGATCGGTCCGCCGGCCTGCCCCGCTGCCCGGCCAGCACACCGAAGAGGTCTTCCAGGAACTCGCCGCCGGTCGCTGACCGGTCGCCCAGCAAGGACACACACATCATGCACAGCACCACGAACGAGGTGCGGACCGAGACCATCGGTTCCGCCCTGCTCATCACCATCGACCGGCCCAAGGCGCGCAACGCGGTCAACGCGGCCGTCGCCGCCGGACTGTCCACGGCCCTCGACCAGCTGGAGGCGGACCCCGGCCTGCGGGTCGGCGTGCTCACCGGCGCCGGCGGCACGTTCAGCGCCGGAATGGATCTCAAGGCCGCGCTGGCCGGTGAATCGCCCGAGATCCCGGGGCGCGGCTTCGGCGGTCTCACCCAGGCCCCCACGACCAAGCCGCTGATCGCCGCCGTCGAGGGCTGGGCCATGGGAGGCGGCTTCGAACTGGCCCTGGGCTGCGATCTGATCGTCGCCGCGGACGACGCCCGGCTCGGCCTCCCGGAGGTCGGCCGCGGGCTGATCGCGGCGGGCGGCGGAGTGATCCGGCTGCCCCGGCGCATCCCGTACCACCTGGCCATGGAACTGCTGCTGACCGGCGAGCCGGTCACCGGCGAACAGGCCGGCCGGCTGGGCATCGCCAATCGTGTCGTGCCGGCCGGGGAAACCCTCGCTGCCGCCCTGCAGTTGGCCGAGCGGATCGCGCAGAACGCCCCGCTGGCACTGGCCGCCGTCAAGGAACTCGTCCGCGCCGCCGACGGCGCGCCCGAAGCGGAGGCGTTCGCCGTGCAGGGGCGGCAGATGGCCCAGCTCGCCGCCTCCGCCGACGTACGCGAAGGCATGACCGCCTTCACCGAGCGCCGCTCCCCGGTCTGGCAGGGCCGGTAGGCCCCGAGGGAGAACACACCATGCAACAGCACGACGTGCCCCGGCACATCGCCACGCCCCTGGCCAACCCGGCCTATCCGCCGGTCGCGCCGCGCTTCACCGACCGCGAGTACCTCAACATCGTCTACCGCACCGACCACGACGCACTGCGCGCCGTCGTGCCCGAGCCGCTGGAGATCGACGAGCCGCTGGTGCGCTTCGAGGTCATGCGCATGGGCGACGTCAGCGGATACGGCCCGTACACCGAGTCCGGCCAGGCGATCCCGGTCCGCCACGAAGGCGAGCGGGGCGAGTACCTGCACGCGATGTACCTGGACAACCTTCCGGCCATCACGTCCGGCCGCGAGGCCAGCGCCTATCCCAAGACGGCCGGCTCGCCCGCGCTCTACGTCGACCACGGAGCGCTGGTCGGTGTCCTCGACGTGGGCACGCTGCGGGTGGCGACCGCCACGATGGGCTACAAGCACTACGAGCTGCCGGTCGAGGAAGCCGTGGCCCAGGTCGGTGTGCCGACCTACATGCTGAAGCTGGTCCCCGGGTTCGACGGGGCTCCGCAGGTCGCCCAGTTGGTGCGCAGCGAGATCACCGACATCACGGTGAAGGGCGCCTGGACCGGCCCCGCCCGGCTGCAGCTCTTCGCGCACGTGCTGGCACCGCTGGCCGATCTGCCGGTGCGCGAGATCGTCTCCGCCAGCCACATCCTGACCGACCTGACCCTGGCACCGGTCAAGCCCGTCCACGACTACCTGGCCCGCCCCGCCCACCCCGTGCGGTGAACGCGGCCACGGACGCAGAAGGAAGACATGTGATGACCAAGCCATTCACGAGCGCCGCGGTGGTCGGCGCGGGGACGATCGGCCTGTCCTGGGCCGCGCTCTTCGCCGGCCACGGCATGCGGGTCCGTATCACGGACCCCCGTCCTGACCTGGCCGAGGCGGTCGCCGAGGCGCTCGACCGGGCGGCCGGACAACTGGCCGCGCAGGGCCTGGACGTGCACGGCCTCGCCGAGCGGGTGCTGATCGCCGACGATCTCGCCGACGCGGTGCGCGACGCCGACGTCGTCCAGGAGAACGGGCCGGAGAACGTCGACTTCAAGCGGGAGTTGTTCACGACTCTGGTCAATGCCGCCCCCGCCCACGCGCTGCTGCTCAGCTCGTCCTCGGCGATCCCCGCAACGGCGTTCACCGACACCATCGAGGAGGCCGACCGGATCCTGATCGGCCACCCCTTCAACCCGCCGCACCTGGTGCCGCTGGTGGAGGTGGTGCCGGGAAAGCGCACCTCCGAGGAGAGCGTGGCGCGGGCCGTCGAGTTCTACCGCTTCGTCGGCCGGGTCCCGGTCGTCGAGCGCAAGGAGATCCCCGGCTTCGTCGGCAACCGCCTGCAGAACGCCCTCAGTCGGGAGGCGATTTACCTGGTCGAGCAGGGAGTCGTCAGCCCGGCAGAGCTGGACACCGTCATGGTGAACTCACTCGGCCTGCGCTGGGCGACGGTCGGGCCGTTCCTCGGCGCGCACCTCGGCGGCGGCCCCGGCGGTTACCGGCACATGGCCGAGCACATCGGCGTGTCGATGCAGAAGATGTGGGACTCGCTCGGCCGCCCGGAGCAGGGCCCCGAACAGACCGAACGGCTTGTCGCGGCCGTCGAGGACGCCTACGGCTCCCGTTCCTACGCCGACCTCAGTCAGGAGCGCGACGCCCGGCAGATCGCCGTGCTGTCCGCCCGAAACAGCGCCACCAGCACGAAGAAGGAGACCCGGTCATGACCGCCCTGCTGCCCGAGAAGGCCACCGAGAAGGCCACCGACAAGGCATCCGAGAAGGCATCCGAGAACGCTCCTGCCGATGAGCGGTTGGCCGCGGACTTCTACGACGTCGAGGCGCTGCTGCCGCCCCACGAGCGCGAACTGCTGCTGCGGGCACGGTCGTTCATGCGCGCCGAGATCAAGCCGCTGGTCAACGAGTACTGGGCCAAGGGAGAGTTCCCCCGCGAGCTCATCGGCAAGTTCAGTGAGCTGGGCCTCGCCGGCGTCCCGTACGAGGGATACGGCGACCCGCTGACGGCCGGAAGCAACCTGCTGGTCGGCATGCTGTCCATGGAGTACACCCGCACCGACGCCTCCAGCGCCACCTTCTTCGGCGTGCACAGCGGCCTCGCGATGTACAGCATCTACCGGGGCGGCGACCAGGAACAGCGGGACCGCTGGCTGCCCTCGATGGCCGCGCTGGACACCATCGGTGCCTTCGCGATGACCGAACCGCTCGGCGGATCCGACGTGGCCGGAGGCATGCGCACCACGGCCCGCTGGGACGGCGAGAACTGGGTGCTCAACGGCGCCAAGCGGTGGATAGGCAACGCGACCTTCGCCGACCTGGTGGTGGTCTGGGCCCGCGACGAGGCGGACGACAAGGTCAAGGGCTTCGTGGTCGAGAAGGGCACCCCGGGTTTCTCCCCGGTGAAGATCGAGAACAAGATCGCGTTCCGGATCGTGGAGAACGCCGAGATCACCCTGACGGACGTCAAGGTGCCCGAGGCCAACCGGCTGCAGCGGATCAACTCCTTCCGCGACGTGGCGGAGATCCTCCGCGCCACCCGCAGCGGGGTCGCCTGGCAGGCCCTCGGCGTGATGATCGGCGCCTACGAGCTGGCACTCGACTACGCCAAGCAGCGCAGGCAGTTCGGCCGCCCGATCGCACGGTTCCAGATGGTGCAGGACCTGCTGGTCAAGAGCCTCGGCAACATCACCGCCTGCTGGGGCATGCTGGTCCAGCTCGCACGGCTGCAGGACGCCGGCGTCTTCCGTGACGAGCACTCCTCGCTGGCGAAGGCGTTCGTCACGTCGCGGATGCGCGAAGTGGTGGCATGGTGCCGGGAGATCTTCGGCGGCAACGGCATCGTGCTCGACTACGACATCGCCCGGTTCTTCGCCGATGCCGAGGCGATCTACTCGTTCGAAGGCACCCGCGAGATGAACACGCTGATCGTCGGCAAGGCGGTCACCGGCGAGAGTGCCTTCGTCTGACCCGGACTCCCCACGACCCTGCGCCGGCCCCGAGTGAAGCGTGCCTCGGGGCCGGCGCGGACCAGTGCGGGCGTGCGGCCCAATGCGGGCGTGTGGACCAGTGCGGGCGTGCGGCCCAGTTCGGGCGTGCCGCCCCGGTTTCGTGCGCCGCGCACAAGTCGGGCCGCGAGCGTCGTCGTCCGCGCCCATGGGCCGGGAGCACCTTCGATTCCTACCGTCTCTCCTCACGTACCGGACATCCGTCCCGCGTCGGAACGCGCACCCGTCCGCCCGACGTCCGTCGACGTACTTCGAGGAGCCGACATGCACATCGCGGAACTGCCAGATCTGCGGGCCCGACAGGACGCGGACGGCCCCTGCATAGCTGACGAAGTGTCACCCCTGGAGCCTCTGGAGCCCCTGGAACCCCTGGACAACGCGGCGTTCGCCGGCCGCGTCCGGCAGGCCGCGGCGGCCCTTCGGGCGCGGGGCATCGGGCGCGGGGACGTGGTGGCCCTGCTGCTGCCCAACACGGTGGACTTCGTCGTCGCGCTCTTCGCCGCCTGGCGACTCGGCGCGGCGGTGACCCCGGTCAACCCGGCACTCACCGAAGGCGAGGTGCGGTACCAGCTCGACGATGCGGGTGCCGCGCTGGTCGTCACCGCGGAGCCGTCGCCACGCGCCGGGACACTCACAGTGGCCGAACTGCGCGCTGCGGCCGAGGACACGGCCGCACCGGAGACGGAGACGGAGGCGGACGCGCTCGCCCTGCTGATCTACACCAGCGGCAGCACCGGGCGCCCCAAGGGCGTCATGCTCGACCACGCCAACCTCGCCGCCATGGCGGGCATGATGATCGAGTCCGCCCGGCTCTCCGAGGCCGACCACAGCCTGCTGATCCTGCCGCTCTTCCACGTCAACGGGATCGTGGTCGGCGTGCTGTCCCCGCTGCTGGCCGGCGGACGGGTCACGGTGGCCGGGCGGTTCCGCGCCGAGACCTTCTTCGACCTGGTCGCCGTCGCGCGCCCGACCTGCTTCTCCGCGGTGCCGGCGATCTACTCGATGCTCGCCGAACTGCCGGACCACGTAAGGCCGGACACCTCGTCGGTGCGGTTCGCCGCCTGCGGGGCGGCCCCGATGCCGCCCGCGCTCATCGAGCGGTTCGAGCGCCGCTACGGCATCCCGATCCTCGAGGGCTACGGCCTTTCCGAGGGCACCTGCGCCTCCACCACCAACCCGCTGGACGGCCCGCGCAGGCCCGGCACGGTCGGACGACCGCTGCCCGGCCAGCAGGTCGCCGTGATGGACCCGCAGGGCCGGATCGTCCCGGCGGGACAGACCGGTGAGGTGGTCGTCCGCGGACCCAACGTGATGCGCGGCTACCTGGGCCGCCCGGAGGAGACCGCCCGCGCCGTGGTCGACGGCTGGCTGCACACGGGCGATGTCGGCCGCTTCGACAAGGACGGCTATCTGGTGCTGGTCGACCGCATCAAGGACATGATCATCCGGGGCGGCGAGAACATCTACCCCAAGGAGGTCGAGACCGTCCTCGGCGACCACCCCGAGGTGCTCGAAGCCGCCGTGGTGGGCGCCGCCGACCCGCGGCTCGGCGAAGTACCGGTGGCGTTCGTGGCGCTGCGTCCGGGCGCGACGGCCGACGCGGGCGACCTGGTCGGACACTGCCGGGCCCGGCTGGCACGGTTCAAGGTGCCCACCGGGATCACTCTGGTCGACCGATTGCCGAGAAATCCCGTCGGCAAGACGGACAAGCCCGCGCTGCGCGCCAGGACCACCGCCGTCACCACGGCCGGCTGAACGGAAACGGAAGGGCAGCCATGGGATTCCTCGTACCGCACACGGCCGACGTCGACATACCGCAGTGGCGCAGCCGCCCCTACCAGCAGCGCATCAGGCCGCTGGCCGAGCACTGGACCCTGCACGGCTTCGGCACCCCCGGCATCGTGCACCTGCTGTACCTCGTGAAGATCACCGCGTATGCACTCGGCGGCATCGCGGTCGTCTCCGCGACCCCCGGCGTGGGCAGCATCGCGCACTTCGGCTCCTGGTGGGCGCAGCCGATCGTCTATCAGAAACTCGTCGTCTGGACGCTGCTGTGGGAGGTGCTGGGCCTCGGCTGCGGCTCGGGCCCGCTCAGCTCACACTTCCTGCCACCGGTGGGCGCCTTTCTGCACTGGCTGCGCCCCGGCACGGTACGGCTGCCCCCCTGGCCCGGCCGGATTCCGTTCACCGCGGGGACCCGGCGCACGGTGGCCGACGTGGCCCTGTACGCGGCGCTGCTGGGGGCGGCGGTGTGGCTGCTGTGCTCACCGGGCGAGGGAGGCGACCCGGGCGCGTCCGGCGTGCCGGCTCCCTGGCGCGTCGCCGTCCTCGCCGCGCTGCTCGCGCTGCTCGGGCTGCGCGACAAGGCCGTCTTCCTCGCCGCCCGCGCGGAGCACTACGGGCTGACGCTCCTGGTCTTCCTCTTCCCGGTGAGTGACATGACCGCCGCGCTGAAACTGGTCATGCTCGCCCTGTGGTGGGGCGCCGCCTCCTCCAAGCTCAACCGCCACTTCCCGTTCGTGGTGGCGGTGATGATCAGCAACAGCCCGCTGCGTCCGGCCTGGTTCAAGCGCCGGCTGTACCGCCACCATCCCGACGATCTCAGGCCGTCCGCTCTCGCCGCCGTGGCCGCGCACGGCGGCACGGTCATCGAGTACGCGGTGCCGCTGGTCCTGGTGCTCTCCCACGGCGGGACCGCCACCACGATCGCGCTGGCCGTGATGGTCGTCTTCCATCTGCACATCATGTCGACGTTCCCGATGGGCGTGCCGCTGGAGTGGAACGTCTTCTTCATCTACTCGGCGCTCGTCCTCTTCGGCCACGACGCGTCGGTCGGCGCCTTCGCCCTGCACTCCCCGCTGCTGACCGCGGCACTGGTGCTGGGCCTGGTGGCGGTCCCGCTGCTCGGTCACCTCCGCCCCGACCTGGTGTCGTTCCTCCCCTCGATGCGCTACTACGCCGGCAACTGGGCCACCAGCCTGTGGTGCTTCCGCAAGGGCACCGAGCACCGGCTCAACGAGCACGTCGTGAAGGCATCCGGTCTGCCCGTGGACCAGCTCACCCGTCTGTACGGAGCCGAGGCCGCCGATCTGGTGCTGCACCAGGGGCTGGCCTGGAGGGCGATGCACAGCCACGGACGCGCGCTGGCCGGGCTGCTGCCACGGGCCGTGGACGACGTGGAGTCCTACGATGTGCGCGACGGCGAGACCGTGGCGGGAGCGGTCCTCGGCTGGAACTTCGGCGACGGCCATCTGCACAACGAGCAGCTGGTGGCCGCCGTACAGCAGCGGTGCGGTTTCGCGCCGGGCGACCTGCGCGTCGTCGTGCTGGAGTCCCAGCCGACGCACCGGCAGCGCCAGCACTACCGCATCGTGGACGCGGCGAGCGGCCTGATCGAGGAGGGATATGTGAACGTACGGGAGATGGTGAGACGGCAGCCCTGGCTCGACGACGAGACGCCCGCGATTCCCGTCGAGCCCGTCGCGCGCCCGCGACCGGCGACCGGGGTGGCGGCCGCACATGAGTGACGCGATCGTGGTGGGGTCCGGCCCGAACGGGCTGGCCGCCGCCGTCGCCCTGGCCCAGCGGGGGCTGAAGGTGACCGTCCTGGAGGCCGCCGACGAAATCGGCGGCGGCACCCGAAGCAGCGAACTGACCCTCCCCGGACTGCTGCACGACCACTGCTCCGCGGTCCACCCGCTGGGCGTCGGCTCGCCGTTCCTGCGGACTCTCGGCCTGGAGCGGTACGGCGTCGACTGGGCGTGGCCCGAGGTAGATCTGGCCCATCCGCTGGACGGCGGGCGGGCCGGGGTGCTGCTCCGCTCCGTGGAGCGGACCGTGCACGGGCTCGGCGTGGACGGCCCCGCCTGGGAGCGGCTGTTCGCCCCACTGGCCGACGACTTCGACGCGCTTACCGAGGATGTGCTGCGCCCGGTGCCTCATCTGCCCGCGCATCCGGTGGCGCTGGCCCGGTTCGGACTCAGGGCGCTCCAGCCGGCCACGGCGGTGGCCCGGCGCTGGCGCACCGCGGAGGCCAGGGCGCTGTTCGCGGGGGCGGCAGCACATCTGATGTATCCGCTGACCGGACCGGCCGGCTCGGCGGTCGGGCTGATGCTGATCGGTGCCGCCCACCGCTTCGGCTGGCCGGTCGCCCGCGGTGGGTCGCGGACCATCACCGACGCGCTGGCCGCACTGCTGGCCCAGCTCGGCGGGACCATCGAGACAGGGGTGCGGGTGGACTCCCTGGCCGAACTCGCCCCGGCCCGGATCGTCATGCTCGACACCGCGCCCGGCGCCGCGGCACGCATCTGCGGCGACCGGCTGCCCGGCCGGGTGCGCCGGGCCTACCGCGACTGGCGGCACGGACCGGCGGCGTTCAAGGTCGACCTCGCCGTCCAGGACGGCATCCCGTGGACCCATGAGGCATGCCGCCGCGCGGGCACCGTGCACCTGGGCGGCACCCTGGAGGAAGTCGTCCGGACGGAGGCGCAGACCGCCGCCGGGCGGCTGCCCGAGCGACCGTTCGTCCTGGTCGGCCAGCAGTACCTCGCCGACCCTGGCCGCTCCCGCGGTGACCTCCACCCCATCTGGGCGTACGCCCACGTCCCGCACGGCTACCCCGGTGACGCCACCGAAGCGGTGCTGCGCCAGATCGAGCGGTTCGCGCCGGGGGTCCGGGAGCGGATCGTGGACCTCTCGGCGCGCTCGACCGGCGAACTGGCCCGCTACAACGCGAACTTCGTCGGTGGCGACATTGTCGCCGGCGCCAACAGCGCACGGCAGATCGCGCTGCGCCCCCGCATGGCCCTCGACCCCTACAGCACCGGCATCCCCGGCGTGTACCTGTGCTCGGCGGCCACCCCACCCGGTGCGGGGGTGCACGGCATGTGCGGTGCGAACGCCGCCCGCTCCGCGCTGCGGTACCTGGCCCGGTGAACGGCCCCGGGGAACGGCCGGCGGAAGGGCCATCGGATCCGGTCGTCCTCGTGGCCCAGGTGATGCGGGCACGCCGGGACGAGTTCATCGCCAAGCTGGTCGCCACCACCGAGGCGGAGATCGCCCAGCTGGAACACGACGAGTCGCTGCGGGGGCTCCTGGAAGCCAGCATCACCGAGAACATCGTCACCGCCCTGCACGTCGTCCTCAACCGCATCGACCCGCAGACCGTGGATGCGCCCGCCTCCGCCCTCTCCTACGCCCGCCGGCTCGCGCAGCGGGACGTTCCCCTCTCGGCCCTGCTGCGCGCCTACCGGCTCGGCCATGCGCAGAGTCTGGACCTGCTCCTCGGCGAGGCCGTCCGGCTGGGGCTGCCGGACCCGGCCGGCACCGTCATCACCCTGGTCAGCCTTACCTCGGCCTACCTGGACCGGGTCTGCGACCAGGTAGGCCGCGCCTACGAGGAGGAGCGCGAACGCTGGGTGGGCGCCCGCGGCATGCTGCGCCAGTACTGGGTCAACCAGCTCCTCGACAATCCCCGCGTCGATCTGCTGCAGGCCGAGGCCGCCCTCGACCACCAGCTGTCCGGCAGCCATCTGGCCGTCGAAAGCTGGCTCCACGGCGCCACGGCGACCACCGACCCCACCGCCGTCTTCGACCGGCTGACCTCGCTGCTGTCCACCGTCCTGCGTGCCCGTGGTCGCCCCCTGCTGGTCCACACCGACGAGGCCGGCGCCCGGATCTGGCTGACCGTCAGACCCGACTGCCCGGTGGACCCCGACACCGTCGCAGCCGAACTGGCCGCCGCCGCGCTACCGGTACGAGTCGCCCTCGGCATCGTCCGCCCGGGTCTCGAAGGCTTCCGCCGCAGCACCCGCGCCGCTGCCCGTGCCAAGGCCCTCGCCCTCTCCGCGGGGGCCGGCACCCCCGCAGTGGTGGCCTTCGGCCGCGTCGCCCCGGTCGCCCTCCTGGTCGACGAGCCCCGCGAACTGGCCGACTTCGTCTCCGACACCCTCGGCGACCTCGCCGTGGACGCCCCCCGTCCCGCACTCCTCCGTGAGACGCTCCGCGTCTTCCTCGCCACCCATCGCAGTTACACCGCCACCGCGGACCAGCTGATGGTCCACCGCAACACCGTCCACTACCGCGTCCAGCGCGCCGTCGACCACTACCACCTCGACCTCGACGCCGAGGCCTTCGACCTCCACTTCGCTCTCATGATCTGCCGCTGGCACGGGCCGAAGGTCCTGCGCCCCAAGTGAGACGGGACCAGCCGGCCGCCATTTCGGTGCCGGTGTCGAGGCCGGGGATGCCGGCCGGCCCTCCAGGTAGCCGTCGGCCTGGCCGCGCGCTACGCCGCCGGCCGGCGGGCCCTGGGCGGCGCGCTGCTGGGGTCCAGTGTCCTGAGCATCCAGGACGGCGCTGAGCCGACGGTCTGGCACGGCCTGTCTGCGGCCTACCTCGGTCCGGAGCCAACTGGCCGGACATGGCGGGCTTCACCAAGCACACCAACACGTACCTCTACCGGTACCGGTACCTGCGCGTATGGGGAGCGGGGGTGCCGCATCTGGTTCGACGGGCCGGAACAGACCCCTGGGCTCCCTCGCCACCAGGAGCAGCGGCGCGGAACCCTGGGGCCGGCGGGCAGCCGGGCGTGGACTCCCGTCAAAGACGGGACCAGGGCGTGTCCGACGAGTCATGCGTGGAGGGGGCGAAGGCTGCCGCCTCCAGCCTGCGCCGCGGTCGGAGTGAGGGGCGGATCACACGCGGGTCACCTCCGATCCGGGACGCTTTCGTCCCGGATCTGTTTGGCTGGAGGCTTCGACGGTCACAGGAGGTCCACACGCATGGCGCTCACGCATTGGGGATTCATCTACACCGCGGCCGGCAGCGCGGCAGGCGGCGATGTCAGCGTCCTGGACACCGGCAAGTGCCGCACTGTCCTCGTGGGGGTGGAGAAACCCGAGGAGGGCATCGAGGTCGCGCGCCGCCTGGTGGACGAGGGTGTGCAACTGATCGAGCTGTGCGGAGGGTTCGGGCCCGTTTGGGCCGGGCGCGTCATCGAGGCGATCGACGGTGCGGTGCCCGTGGGCACGGTTGGCTATGGGCCCGAAGCAGTCGATCAGGTGCACGCCATCTTCTCCTGATCGTACGACGCAGGCAGGTTGAAGCCCTTGCGGACATTGAAGGTCCGCTCGACTTCATTCCTGTTCCTTCCTGCGCGCGTACAGGTCCCGGTCGAAGCCAGTGGGCCCGCCGCCCGCACTGCCACGGCCGCTTCCCCATCCGGGACGGGAGGCCCCGCCACGGATACCCGTCCACAGTCGGAACGGGATCCCATGGGTCCCCCTACGATGGCTCTTCCGCCGCCCGCCCCGCAGTCTCCGCCCGGTACCGCCCGGGGGTGGTGCCGAACTCCCGGCTGAAGGCGTGGGAGAGGGCGTACGGGGTGCCGTAGCCGACCCGGCGGGCGATGGTGGCCAGGGGGTCCGGCGTGTCGCGGAGCAGGGTGGCGGCGAGGGTCAGGCGCCACCAGGTGAGGTACGCCATCGGAGGGCGGCCGACCAGGGTGGTGAACCGGCGGGCCAGGGTGGGGCGGGAGACGCCCGCCTCGGCGGCCAGGCGGTCGTTGGTCCACGGGGCGGACGGCGCGGAGTGCAGCGCCCGCAGGGCGGCGGCCGTCACTGTGTCGCCCAGGACCGCCGGCCAGGCTCCGGCCGCGCCCTCGGTCATCCAAGAACGGAGCATGTAGATGAGGAGGAGGTCGAGCAGGCTGGGGACCGCGATGCAGGAACCGGGCCGCTGGGCACCCAGCTCGCTGCCCAGCAGGTCGATGGCCGCGCGGAGTTCGGGGTGGCTGCCCGCTCGGTTCGGCAGGTGGACGACCTTGGGCAGTTCCGCCATGAGCGGGTGCACGCGACTACGGTCGAGCCGGTACTTGCCGCACAGCATCTCCATCTCGCGCGAGGCGGTCGGTGGCCCGCTCGGTTCCCTCCCGTCCAGCCATCGCTCGAACGGCACCGCCTGCTTCACAGCCACCGCGTCGACGGGAGAGTCGGCGATCACATGTCCCGTGCCGTGTGGCAACAGCACCGCGTCACCTGCGCCGAGTGAGACCGGAGTGCCGCCGTCGGGCAGCAGCCAGCAACTGCCCTCCAGCACGACGTGGAAGCCCGCGCCGTCGTACGGGGCGAGCCGGGTGCACCAGCCCCCGCTCACCCGCACCCGGTTGGAGGAGGGCCGCCCAATGCGCACGGTCGAGATCGCGTCGCTCACCACATCCATCGAGCCAGGGTATCGGTGGACTCAGATATGAGATGGATGCGTATTCAGCTGAGCTTGATGAGCATTGAGGAGGTCAACTGCCGTTCCTAGGATCAAGGACATGAAGAGCGAGAGCGTGCAGAGCACCATGTTGGGCGAGGTCGAGGTCATCCGCATCACCGAGTGGCAGCAGCCGTTCGCACCCGCCCGCAGTCTCGTCCCGGAGTCCGCCGCCGAGGTGTGGAAGGACAACGAGGAGTGGCTGGCGCCGGACCACTGGGACCCGGACAGCGACAGGGCGGTGGTCGCGCTGCAGACCTGGGTGCTGCGCAGCGGCGGGCGGACCGTCCTGATCGACACCGGGGTGGGCAACGGGCGAGAGCGGCCCGGTTCGCCGCAGTTCCACCACTGGCAGGGTGATTTCCTCGGCCTCATGGCGCGGGCCGGCGTCCGCCCGCAGGACGTCGACGTCGTGGTCAACACCCATGTCCACGGCGATCACGTCGGCTGGAACACCATGGACGTCGACGGGGAATGGGTGCCGACGTTTCCCCGTGCCCAGTACCTCATCCCGGCCGCCGACGACTTCCACTTCGGCCCGGACAATGCGTACGGCAACGGCCTGCGCGAGGACGACCGGCTGATCTACGAGGACAGCATCGCACCCGTCCACCGGGCCGGTCAGGTCGTGCTGTGGGACGGCTCCCACCGCATCGACCAACACCTCACCCTGGAGTCCGCGCCCGGCCACACGCCCGGCTCGTCAGTGCTGCGGCTCGCGTCCGGCAGCGACCGGGCGGTCTTCGTCGGCGATCTGCTCCACAGCCCGGTGCAGATTCTCCACCCCTCCTGCAACAGCTGCTTCTGCCTCAACCCGGAAGAAGCGGTGACCAGCCGCCGCCGGATCCTCGAACGGGCCGCAGCCGAACGGGAGTTGGTCGTCCCTGCACACTTCGGCGGTGCGGGTGCCGTGGAGGTCCGGCGGGAGCGTGGTGGGTTCGCTCTTGAGCGGTGGGCGTCCTACGGAAGGGAGTAGAGGGCCGTTCTTGCCGCGTCCTGCTGAGGGGCAAACGCCTGGTTGTCGTCCTGTAACGGCGGTACACACGCAGCTGCGGCGGCGTTCCTCTCCCGTGCGAGGGAGGAACGCCGCCGCTTCGTGGGGCCGGTGCACCGGCGATCCGGCCGCGCCGGTGTGCGTCAGAACGGGCTCGCGGGGATGTCCCGCACCATCAGCCACTGCCACCGGGGGAACTCGTCCTGGCAGCCACTCCGCTGCAGGCCGGAGCGTGTAGCGGTCCTCTGCCACGGTCGGTCGATTCAGCGCACGAAGGCGATCTCCGGGTAGTGGCGGGAGGGGCCGTCGAGCAGGGGGCTGTGCTGGTGGCGCAGTTCCTTGTCGAAGAAGGCCGCGAGGTAGGTGCGTTGGATCTCGATGGCACGGTCAGGGGCGATCGTGCCGAACATCTGGACGAGTTGGGCGGAGGACAGTCCGAGCGGGCCGGCCATCTGGGGCCAGAGGGCCTGGTAGTCCATGAAGGAGAGGTGCTCGGAGCCGCGCAGCTTCAGGTCGAACCGCTCGCCGTCCAGGTGTTTCCAGAAGGTTGACCAGCTCGAATCGTTGTTGCGGTTGTGGTTTTGGGAGCTGAACAGCAGGAAGGGACGCTTGAGGTCGCGGGTTTTCGCCGGGCCGAAGAACTGGCCGTCCAGGTTCGCACCGGCGTGGATCCTGTGGTCCTTGTGCATGACCTCCGGCACCACTGCCCCGCCGAGCGAAGCGCCGAACATCCCTATGCGGTTCATGTCCACCGCGTGGGACAGCCCGTGGGGGAGTGGCGCGTGGTCCGCGTCCGGGTTGTGGCCACGGGCGAGGGCGGCC
This sequence comes from Streptomyces sp. NPDC048483, assembly GCF_040651455.1. Classification (NCBI taxonomy): domain Bacteria; kingdom Bacillati; phylum Actinomycetota; class Actinomycetes; order Kitasatosporales; family Streptomycetaceae; genus Streptomyces; species Streptomyces sp. NPDC048483. The sequence continues at coordinate 32,090 of NZ_JBEZJZ010000016.1, read as the reverse complement.
AGCTGGTCGACGACGAAGCGGGTGTCCGCGGCCCGGACGGCGATCACGCGGGACGCAGGGGTGCCTGGCGGCATCGTGGCCACTTCCAGCCGCCCGCCGGGGAACTGCACTTCGCTGTCATCGTGGGTGTCGTCGAGGGTGACGACCAGGTAGCCGCGGCTGGCCAGGTCCTGGGCGAGCGCGGTGCCCGTCGCGCGGTCCGAGCCCCGCCCGGTCGAGTACAGCAGCACCGGCAACTTACCGGCCTTGCGGTCTACCGGGGCACCGGTGTGCCCGGCGGTGGTGGGCAGGGTAACCGCGTTCGGCGGCAGCCCCCGGCTGGTCAGGAAGTGCGCGGCGGCGGCGGGCTCCAAGTAGGGCGCGGCGGGGTGGCGGGAGGTGTCCGTGGCCGGGTACCAGAGCGAGACCATCAGCTCACGCGGCCGGCGGTCGGGCGTCCACGGATCCGTGCGCTTCGTATCGAGCAGGTGGAGGTTGGCCGTCCCGACCCGGTAACGCCCGCTCGGGGCAGGAAGGGTCAGTTCGCCCGGGGTGTCCGCCGTGTCCAGGGGCGCCTCCTTGGCCGTGGGCGCGGCGGTGGTCTTCCCGGCAGCGGTGGCCGACCCGATCCCGGCGCCCAGGACGACGGCCAGTGCTCCCGTGGTACCGGCAACCCGGGCACCCAACCGGCTGCGGGGCCTTCTCCGTGCGTGTTTCATGGGCAGCCCTCTCCACGATGGCGATCGCAAATGTGACCGGCGCATAGCCGCACATCGTAGCGGTGTCCGGTGCCGGATTTTGCCGCGGCCGCCACAACGCCCGTTGCGGATGCGGGGAGTTGTCACCCACGCGCAGACGGTGAGGTGGGCGGTGCTTTGGCGGCATGCCCACCCGCTGCCCCGGGATGAGGTGGGAGGCGTGCAAGCGGCCTCGTCCGGCCCGGGTTGGGCGTAGCGGTTGCACCTGCGCTCGTATCTGGGAACGAAGCGCGAACGATTTTGTGATTTTATCGCGAGGGGACTTGCTCATACCGCGAGTTTCACCACGGATTCCCCTGTGCCGAGAGGACGCCTGCCCTGCACCCGGTTGCCCTCGCGCCCCGTCGACACCGCACCCGACGCCGCGCCGACATGCCCCTGCTCGGAGGCGTCCGCCCGCCGATCGCCGCACTGCTCTGTACGCTGCTGGCGATTGCCGCGTTCTCCGCAGTCGGTCTCGGCACCGTTCACGAACGGGACGTACCCCAGGCCGTGAGCGACGCGGAACAACAGATCGCCGCCGACACCGCCGCCTCGGTAGCCACCTCCGTCACCGCCAGAGCCACCGCACTGCGCCGCTCCGCGGCTTCGGTCACGCCCGCCGCCGGGACCACTCCGGCGCAGATGATGAAGTCCCTTCTGCCGGCCCGGCCTTCAGCCGGACGTTCCGTACAGGGCGGTGTGCTGCTCGTCCCGAGCACCAGAAAGCAGCTGGCGGCCGGCGGCGAACCCGTGCCGCTGTCCGAGGTGGACGTGACCGCCCTGGCACGGACCGACGCCGGCGACATCATGCCCCGGCTGGTCACTACGGGGGACGCCGGGCCCCGCCTGCTGTTCTTCGCGCAGGTGGCGATGCCCGCTCCGGGGCGCAACAAGGACGAGAACGCCGACCAGGCACGGGACCTGGACGAGGGCCAGGGGAGTGGCCGGCGCACACTTCTGCTGGTCGTCTCCGAAAAGGTCCTCGCCCCTCAGGTGTACGGGGACGGGCGCACCGGTCAACTGGTCGACCGGAAAGGACAAGTGCTCGCCACCACTGCCACCGGCGGCCCGGCGCGGGCACCCGGCACCAGCGATCAGGCCCTGCTTGCCGCGGTGGAGCGCGCCGCGAACGCCGGTTCAGGCACCGTCGACTCCTCCGGAAGCCTGCTCGGTGACGGCCACGACGGATTGCGCAGGGTCGCGGGCTGGGCATCGGTCGCCGCGGCAGACGACAAGGGCCTCACCTCGGGTCTGGGACTGAGGCTCCTCACCTTCAGGGATGTGCCGCCGGCGAAGGGCGGCCCCGACTACACCCGGTTCGCCATCGTCGTCGCCGGTGCGCTGCTGGTGATCGCCGTGTTGGTCACCGTGGCGCTATGGCGCCTTGTGCAGCGTCCGCTGCTACGGCTCCATCTGTCCGCCGCGCGGCTGGCCAGGGGCGCCTTGGAACCTGAGGCGCGCAAGGAGTTGGCGCGGCCGGTGCCGGATCCGGCCTTCGGCGAGCTGGGCAGGACCGGTCGGGCTCTGGAGTCGATACGCCGCCAACTGCTCGGTGAGACGGGACCGGAGCCTGCGCTGCCGGTGCGCCGGCGCCCCGGTGTCCGGTCCGTGGTGGTCGCCTGCGTACTCGTGATCGCCACCTGGGGGGTGCCGATGCTGTTCCTGGTCCATCGTGTGCAGGCCGGCAAGGCCGTACCGGCCGCCGCCCTTGCCGACCAGCAGGCACGCACCGAGGCCGCCGCTGACCGGGTGCGGCAGGTCCTGGGCCAGAGTTACACCGACCTCCGGGAGGTTGCGTCCGCCGCCTCCGGGCAGTCGCGGGAGCGGACGACGGAGGCTCTGCGGCGTGCGCTCGCCGGCCATCCCAAGTACCGCTCGCTGTATGTACTGGACCGTACGGGCGCCATCCTGACGCGGGTGGGCGAGGAGCCGCTGCGCACCCTCGTCCATGCGCCGACCGGCAGCGGAATCACCCGTGTCAACACCTCGGGCAGGATCCCCTCGATCGCCGCCTACGCCCAGATCCCGTCGGCCAAGAACGCCAAGGGTGCCGCCCCGGCCGTACTCTTCGCCGAGATCGATGTGAATGCGCTGAACAGCCTGCTGTCCCGGCCGGGGCTCGGCAGTGTCTGGCTCACCGACGAACACCGCAGGGTGCTCGCGGCAAGCGTCGGCTTCCAGGCTTTCCAGCCGCTGCCCAGCCAGGGCTTCACCCGTCTGGTGGCCAGGACCGAGGCGGCACCCGGGACGGTGGGCAGCCCGGTGTCGGCCGTACTGCATGCGGAAACCACGCCGGGTGCCGGCCCGTCGGTCGCGGCCGCCGCGCCCCTGGCGCAGACGGGGCCTGCCGCCGCGCTCGGCTGGCGGGTGGTCTCGGCGGAGCCCGCCGCGGCGCTCAAACTGACGGTGTATCAGGCGCAGGCGCGCACCATGCTGGCCGGGCTGCTCGCCCTGGCCGCCGGCATCGCCTGCCTGGGCTGGCTGCACATCGTGGTGGTCAGACCGCTACGCGCCCTTGCCGGATGCGCGGAGCGGCTGGCCGGCGGCGACCGTCGCACGGTGCTGTACCCGGTCCATCACGACGAATGCGGTTCGGTGGCCCGCAGCCTGGAACTCCTCCGGCAGGCGCTCGCGGACCGGGGCCGTGGCGGTGGAGCCGACCTGGTCCCTGTCCCTGCCCAGTCGTCACGGTGCGGAAGTGCCCCGGGGTCGTAAAGGAACAACTGACGTGCTTTTCCTCTATGTTGTGCTGCTGCTGAGTTGTGCGGTGCTGTTGGTCGCCGGCGTGCTGGAACAACGGCGCCACTACGCGGCGCTGGCGCAGATCCCCACTCGGGTTCTCGTCAACGGCATTCGCGGCAAGAGCTCCATCACCCGGCTGTGCGCGGGGGCGCTGCGCGGCGGTGACCTGGTCACCGTGGCCAAGACCACCGGTACCGCGGCCCGGTTCATCCACCCGGATGCCACCGAGGAGCCGGTGTACCGCAAGTTCGGCATCGCCAATGTCGTGGAGCAGATAGGCATCGTCCGGCGCGCGGCGGCGTACCGGCCGGATGCGCTGGTGATCGAGTGCATGGCGGTGATGCCTGCACTGCAGGAGGTCAACCAGGAGAAACTGATCCGCTCCACCATCGGAGTGCTGTGCAACGTCCGCGAGGACCACCTCGAGGAGATGGGTCCCACGCTGGACGATGTGGCCCGCTCGCTGTGCCGGTCGATGCCGGTCGGCGGGGTCTGCATCACTGCCGAGCGGGAGCGGCTGCCCATCCTCAAGGAGGAGGCGCACAAGCGGAGTTGCCGCCTGATCGCGGTCGATCCGGAGTCGGTCACCGACGAGGAGCTGCGCGGGTTCAGCTGGTTCACCTTCAAGGAGAACGTCGCCATCGCGCTGGCGGTGGCGGAGCTGCTCGGTGTGGACCGGGACACCGCGCTGCGCGGTATGTGGGACGCGCCGCCGGACCCCGGCGTGCTCTCCGTCGAGCGCTACCGCACACCGGACGGCAAGCGGCTGCGCTTCGCCAATGTCTTCGCCGCCAACGACCCCGAGTCGACGCTGATGAACATCCGTCAGCTGGAGGAACTCGGCGCGATCCGCCGCCCGCTCAACGTCGTCATCAACTGCCGCCCGGACCGGGTGGAACGCAACGGGCAGATGGGCGCGATCATCCCCGATCTGACCCCGGAGACGGTCTTCCTGATCGGACACCCCACCAAGAGCGCCCGCGACGGCATCCCACCGGACTGGACATCGGGACGCGTGGTGGACCTGGGCGGCGACCGGCGGGACGCGACCGAGCTGACCCACGCCCTCCTCGCCGAACTGGGTCCGGACTCCTCCCTGGTGGCCATCGGCAACATCCACGGCCAGGGCGAACTGTTCCTGGAGCACCTCGGCGAGCTGGACGCGGACGACACCGGCGAACCCCTCGCCCTCGCGCACCCGCCCGAGCCGGAGCCGTACAGCTGGGTGGCACCGCTGAACGGCCCGGAGCCCGGCCCGCATCCCCCAAGTCCCGCCTCCGCCGGCCACCACGCCCCGTACGACTCGACAAGGAAGCAGCCATGATCCCCGTCACCGTCACTCCGGAGACAGCCGCGCTGGGGATCGCCCTCGGACTGGTCTTCTCGCTGGTGTGCTATCTGACCACCAATCTCTCTCCCGGTGGCATGATCACCCCCGGCTGGCTGGCGCTGACCCTCGTCACCGACGCGGGCCGGGCCGCACTGATGATCGGCGTCACGGCGCTCACCTTCTTCGCGACCAAGGTCCTGCAGCGTCAGGTGATCCTTTACGGGAAGCGGCTGTTCGCCGCCGTGGTGCTGTGCGCGGTGGTGCTGCAGGCCACGGTGATGCTTGCGCTCCAGCACGAGTTCCCGCTCCTGTACACCACACAGACCCTGGGCTTCATCGTGCCCGGCCTGATCGCCTATCAGCTGATCCGTCAGCCATTGGCGGCCACCGCGATCTCCACCACCGCGGTGACCCTCGGCACGTATGTGGTGCTCGTCGCAGGCCTGCTGCTGGGGGCACTGCCCACCGGCTGACCAAGCCGGTCCCCCGGCCGTCCGAGCCGGAACCGTCCTTGTCCGCCGCCCATCCGTACGTCGAGGAGGTCACCATGGGCACCGATCCCACCCCGCGCCGCGGCCCCAGCCGCCGTCAGGTCCTGGGCGGCGTCGCCGGTCTGGCCGTGACCGCCGGAGCGGTCAGCGCCTACGCGCGGTACCACTTCCAGCACCCCGATCCCGGCACCCCGCACGATGACTTCACGGCGCCGACCGGCGGCTACCGCTTCGAGCGCCGTCGGACACCCGCCCGTACCGTGGTCCGCGCCGCCGACGGCCGCGTGCTGGCCACCTTCACCGACGGTGCACGCACCGCACTGCTGACCGGCCCGACCCGTACCTGGAGCGAGCCCCGCACCACCAGCGCGGTGGTACGCAGCAACGCCTGGGTACGGCTGATGCCCGACGGATGGCGGGCGGGCCACGAGCACACACGGTGGTTCCGGGAATGGTTCCCCAAGGCCCTCGCCGGCCGAAGACCGGACGTCATCGGCACGGCCTTCCAGTACGGCGACGGGGCACCCGACCGCCGCACCGCATCCGGCCTGCGCTATGCGGGCAAGGCGCACTTCGGACCGCGCGTCGCCGGGCAGTCACCGTGGTCGTTCCACTACCGCGACGAGAAGTCGGACTTCTACGACTACCTCGGCACCCCCTGGACGTTCCCGGACGGCACCCGCAAGGACCCGGAGAAGGCACGCTACGGCGACGTGGACTGCTCCGGCTTCATGCGCCTGGTCTGGGGGTACCGCATGGGCTACCCCATGCACGCCACCAACACCGCGGGGATCGGCCTGCCCCGCCGGGCCTACGCCATCGCCGACCGGGCCCCCGGCGTACTGCTGATCCCGAACACCGGCCGGCCGCCCGCGGACATCAGCCTGCTGCAACCCGGCGACCTGGTCTTCTTCGCCATCGACATCGGCAGGCCGCACGGTATCGACCACTGCGGCATCTACCTGGGGCCGGACGACCAAGGGCATCCGCGCTTCTACTCCAGCCGTTCGAAAGCCAACGGCCCCACCATGGGCGACCTGGCCGGCCGCGCGAGGCTCGACGGCGACGGCTTCTACGCCCAGGGGCTGCGCATGGCCCGCCGCCTGTGAAGCCGCCGACTCCCTCATCGTCCCCAGCCTGACGCTCCTCCCTGAACGCCCCCAGCCTGACGCCCCCTGAGAGGCCCCGCCATGGCCACCATCCCCGTCACCCGGGACTCCACGGCCCGCTCCCGCCCCACCGGAGGCGGCCGGCTGGCCGTGTTGCGTCAACAGGCCGCCGAACGATGGGAGTTGTGGTCCCTGCTCCTGATCCTGGCCCTGGCCGCGGTGCTCTACTCCTGGGGCATCGACCAGGCCGGGGTGCACCCCTACTACAGCGCGGCCGTGCGGTCGATGGCGGCGAACTGGCACACCTTCATCTTCGGCGGACTGGACCCGAGCGGCTCGATCACCGTCGACAAGATCCCCGGTGCGCTGTGGCCGCAGGCCCTTTCCGTGCGGCTCTTCGGGCCGTACAACTGGGCGGCAGCACTGCCGCAGGCGCTGGAGGGCGTACTGGCCGTCTGGGCGCTGCACCGGATCGTCCGTGCCTGGGCCGGTGCACCGGCCGGGCTGCTGGCCGCGCTGGTACTCACCCTCACCCCGATCACCGTCGCGCTGAACCGGCACACCATCCCGGACACCCTGCTCGTCCTGCTGCTGGTCCTCGCGGCGGGATCGCTGCAGAAGGCGGTCAGCACCGGGAGGCTGCTGCCGCTGCTCGTCTGCGGGATATGGGTGGGGCTCGCCTTCCAGGCCAAGATGCTCCAGGCCTGGCTGGTCCTTCCGGTCCTCGCCGCCGTGTACCAACTGGCCGCTCCCGGCTCGCGGTGGGACCGGGCATGGCGGGTGCTGCTCGCCGGGGTCACCGCACTTGCGGTCTCCTGCTCCTGGCTGCTGCTGGTGTGGGCGACGCCTGCCGCGAACCGCCCCTACGCCGACGGGACCACCAACAACAACCCCTTCACCCTCGTCTTCGGGTACAACGGACTGAGCCGCTTCGGCCATGACCCGCATGCGCTGGGCGCCGTCGCCGGCACCGCCGCCAGCCGCACCACCGGAAACACCGGCTGGACCATGCTGGTCAACCACATCGTGGGCCCGCAGATCGCCTGGCTACTGCCGTTCACCGCACTGGCCCTGGTGCTGGGCCTGTTGTGGCGTACGGGGCACCCGCGCACCGACGGGCCGCGCGCGGGGCTGCTGCTCTGGAGCGGCTGGCTGACGGTGCACGTCGTGGTATTCAGCACCTCCAACGGCAACCACGGCTACTACACCGCCGTACTCGCCCCGGCCCTGGCCGCGCTGACCGGTGGCGGAGCGGCCCTCTTCTGGGCCGAATACCGCGCCGGCGGCCCGCGCCGGGCGGCGCTGCCCGCCGCGGTCGGTCTGACCGCGCTGTGGGCCGTGGTCATTGACGGTCCGCACAGTGGGTTCGCGCCCTGGTTGCTGCCAGTGGTGCTGATGCTCGGCCTGTGCGGGACCATCGGCCTGTGGTCCTGCGGGCCGCGCAGCACGCGTCGGGCGGTGCACAGCGCCCTGGCGGCGGGCCTGGCGTCCGCGCTGGTCGCCCCGGCCGTCTGGGCCACCTCCTGCCTGGACCCGCGGTACGCCGGCTCACCGATGTCGCCGGTGGCCGGGCCGGTCGGACCCGGTTACCTCGAAATGCGCCACCACCGGCACAAGCCCCGGCCCATCTCCTTGAACACCCCGTCCACGCGGGACGCCGCGCTGTTGAACTACCTCACCGCGCACCGTTCCGGGGAGACATACCTCCTCGCCACCCAAGCCGCCTACGGCGCCGAGCCGCTGCTGCGCGCCACCTCCCAACCCGTGCTGGTCATGGGCGGCTTCACCGGCCTGACCCCGTATCCGACGGCCCAGGGGCTGACCACCCTGGTCACCGCCCACGAACTCCGCTACGCCCTGCTGACCACACGCCGCCCGTCCACACCGGCAACGGCCTGGGTGAAGGGGAATTGCACGCGCATTCCGCCGCGCGCCTACGGCCGCATCTCGGACGGAAGCTTCACCCTCTACGACTGCGCCCCGTGAATCCGACCTGCTGAACGCGACGGGTTCCGCGGACGCCACCCCAGGAATACCGGGCTGCGGGGATGTCGCCAGGGAGCAGATACTGAGTGGGCGCAAGCCTCCGACGCGGTGAGCGATCTGGGGTGGCGCTTCCTGCTGGGCACGATACGAACGTCGGTCCCGGTCGGATCGCCGGCCGAGGGCGTCCAGATGGCGACGAGCGTGGTGGTGGTGTGCGGTGACTACGCCGATCAACACCTTCGCGCCGATGTCCGGCCTGAGCGGGTCGTGCTCACTCTCCAGTCGCTGGACCGTGCAGGGGTGACGAGTCGCGAGCGCCGGCTGCCGGTGGCCGCCTGGCGTCCGCGACCCGAGCACCAGCCTTCTGGGTACTCGCCGACATCGAAAGCAACGAGGCCTGCCTGACCACCTGGCAGGGCCGAGACGGCTGGAGCATGCCCTGAACGGTGCCGGTCACCACACAGAGCCAGGACCCGTTGCACCGTGGCGAAGAGTCCGGGTCGGTGGACGCCTTCCAGGTCGTGGCTGACTGCCAGGAGACCTTGCCCTCGCGCAGGATACGACGCAGGATCTCCCGGCTTATGTGGGGCACCACGTGCCGTTCGACGAGGTGAGAAGCGAGTTCGGTCAGGCTCCAGGTGGAGAAGGCGGCGATGTTCCAGTCGGCGGGGGACGTCCGGGCGATCAGGCGGATGTGCTCACGCAGCCGGCGCCGGCCAAGGCCGGCATCATTCCGGCACGTCCCAAGGAGGCGAAGCAGTGGCAGTGGGAGGCGGCACCGAAGGACGGCTTCCATCTGCTGCGGCACACCTATCCTCAGGGCCTCCGCCGGTCTCGACAGCGGAAGTCCCGACAGGGACTGACCCCACCCGGCAGTAAGCCCGGCAGTAAGGCGCATATCCGTAGAGAATTGATAACCTGTCACCTCAGCGTGCACGAGGAGGTGATTGCTGGATGACAAGGGCGATGGACTGTCGCCACTCCTCGTGGTCCGCCGCTGCGGTCCTCTGAGAGGGCACGGCAATGTCTGGCATACGGTGCCGCGGCCGGGTTCTCGAGTCCAGTGATTCGACAGGTGAACTTGCGTTCGCTTCCCTTGGGCGGCGCCTCGCCGCTTCGGTGCCGGGACCCCGTCGGCCTCGCGTTTGCCGTGGAGATGAGCTGCTGTCAATCGGCCATGACAAGGTGAACCACTCGGTGGATCCGACGGACGACAAGCTGCGGATCCGGTGCATGTACCGAAGCGAAACCCTTTTTATCAGCAGTGCCGAAGGAGAATGACGCATGGGCATTCTGGAGTCGATCCGCGGGCCGCAGGACTTGAAAAAGCTCGACGCCGATGAGCTGGGCAGACTTGCCGAGGAAATTCGGGAATTCCTCATCAATTCCGTCTCCCGCACCGGGGGACATCTGGGGCCGAATCTTGGTGTGGTGGAGCTGACAATTGCGCTGCACCGGGTCTTCGACTCACCCACGGACCGCATCGTTTTCGATGTCGGCCACCAGACGTATGTCCACAAGCTGCTGACCGGCCGCCAGGACTTCTCCAAGCTGCGCAAGGAGGGTGGCCTCTCGGGGTATCCGAGCCGCGCCGAGTCACCGCACGACATCGTCGAGAACCAGCATGCCTCCGCGGCGCTCAGCTGGGCCGACGGCCTCGCGAAGGCCGACCGGCTGGCCGGCCGGCACGACCGCTCCGTGGTCGCGGTGGTCGGTGACGGGGCGCTGACCGGGGGCATGACGTGGGAAGCGCTGAACAACATCGCCGCCGACAAGACACTCCCCTTGGTCGTCGTGGTCAACGACAACGGCCACTCGTACAATCCCACCATCGGGGGACTCGCCACCCATCTGGCCGCCCTTCGCACGACGGACGGTTACGAGCAGTTCTTGGAGCGCACCAAGAACGTACTCGACCGCACGCCGTTCGTCGGCCGCTCGGTCTACGACGCGCTGCACGGGGCGAAGAAGGGCCTCAAGGACTTCATCGCGCCTCAGGGCATGTTCGAGGACCTGGGCCTGAAGTACGTGGGGCCGATCGACGGCCACGACGTGGCGGCCGTGGAGAACGCTCTGAGTCGCGCTCAGGGCTTCGGCGGTCCGGTGATCGTTCACTGCATCACCGAGAAGGGCCGTGGCTACAGCTTCGCCGAGGAGGCCGACGAGCGCTTCCACCAGGTGAAGGTGATCGACCCCGACACGGGGAAGCCGGTCTCCGTCTCGGGCAAGGACTGGACCACCGTCTTCGGCGAGGAGATGGTACGGCTCGGCACCGAGCGGAAGGACATCGTGGCGATCACGGCGGCGATGCAACGCTCCACGGGGCTTGCGCCGTTCGCTGAGCGGTTCCCCGACCGGTTCTTCGACGTCGGTATCGCCGAACAGCACGCGGCGGCCTCCGCGGCCGGGCTGGCCACCGCCGGACTGCACCCGGTGGTCGCGGTGTATGCGACGTTCATGAACCGGTGCTTCGACCAGCTCCTGATGGATGTGGCCCTGCATCGCTGCGGGGTGACCTTCATGCTGGACCGCGCGGGCATCACCGGTGACGACGGCGCCGCGCACAATGGCATGTGGGACATGGCCGTCCTGCAGGTGGTGCCGGGGCTGCGGATTGCCGCGCCGCGCGACGCCGACCAGCTGCGGGCCCAGATGCGCGAGGCCGTCGAGGTGGAGGACGGGCCAACGGTCGTGCGCTACTCCAAGGGCACGGTCGGTCCCGAGGTGGCCGCCGTCGGCACGGTAGGGGGCATGGACGTGCTAAGGGGCTCCGCAGAGGACGGGGCCGACGTGCTGATCGTCTCCGTCGGAGCGCTCGCTCCCATGTGTCTGGAGATCGCCGGTCGGCTGGCCGAGCAGGGCATCAGCACCACTGTGCTGGACCCGCGGTGGATCAAACCGGTGAACGAGGACCTTCCGGCCGTCGCCGCCCGGCACCGGCTCGTGGTGACCGTCGAGGACGGGGTGCGGGCGGGAGGCGTCGGCTCCGCCATCGCGCAGTCGCTGCGGGACGCCGAAGTGGACGTCCCGCTCCGTGACTTCGGCGTCCCCGTCGAGTTCCTCGACCACGCCGAGCGCAGGCGGGTGCTCGAACGCGTCGGTCTGACGGCGGCGGAAATCGCTCGCCGGGTCTCGGGCGTCTTCGCCGGTCTGGGGCGGGACGAAATGGTGTTCCCGGGCTGAGGCGGGGCACGGCGGCGGAGCCGGCGTCGGCCTCCGGAACCGGAGCGCATCCCGGAGGCCGACGTTCGTATTTCTCGGGGGACACCACCAGGACTCCGGCAGCGTTCCGGCGGTTCTTCCAGAAAAGCGCGCGCAACCGTCGCCCAGCGGGTTGCGCTCCTGGGTGACGCACGGCAGGCCGCTGCCGATGGACGGGCCGCACTTCGCCGAGGTGTTCCGCACGACGCCGACGACCGCGAAAAGGTGTCGGCCGAGGTGGGGGACTCACGTCCGCCGCACACGAGGCACTCGGCATCGAGGTCGGGCTCACGCATACGGAGTTCAGGGTCGAGCAGGGTCGAGCAGGGTCGACCAAGGATCCTGGAGACTGCGGCCCAACTCGCCGGTGAGCGTTCTACCGGTACGTCGCTGGAGTGGATGTCGTGGATGCCTCGACTCAGTATGCGGGCCCACGCCGGATCTTCGGCCACGTGAGCCTGGAACCTCCATGGGGTCCACTTCACCTTCGCGTATCAACCGGACTGCGTCACCGAGGTGCAGGGCGTCGACCGGGTGCAGAGCGAACCCACAGGTTCGCCAGGTCAAGATCTTGGTCGCACCGGGTGACTTTGTGGCCTGCTGGACGGGTCCTGAACCGGACACCGGGTTTCCTGGATTCTCGGCGCAGCGTTGCTTGCGGCCGTCGCGGTCGGTCCGCGCGCTCTCGCGGGCCGGCGAGGGTAGTTGACCTCTGTTCGATGACGGCAGGAGCGAGGCAGCCGACCGCCGAGTGCCTGTGCTGGTGGTTGTAGAAGCCGAGCCAGCGGAACACCGCGAGCCGAGCGGCCCATTGGGTGGGCCGGCCGCGCCGTCCGGGCAGGACCTCCCGTGTGGGCAAGGCGAAGAACGACTCGGCGGCCGCGTTGCCCGCGCTCGAGCCGACCGCGCCCATGGACCGGCGGATGCCGGCCGTGCGGCAGTCGATGACCGTGGCCATGGGCCCAGCTCGCGCATCAGCCGCTCGATGGTGCAGCGGGCCACCTCAGACACCCTTGCGCTGGAGCGCGCGGGTGATCCGGCGAGCCCCACAGGTGCCGCCAGAGGTCGCGTGGATCTCCTCGATCACGGGCATGGGCCGCTCGCTCGCCTCGTCCGGGGGCGGTCGATCTCGTGGGCAAGAAACACCGAAGCGGGCCCTCAATACCTTGTTGGCCCGCTTTAACTCCGCTCTTTTGTTGCGGAGTTGCTTCGACTCCTCGCACTCGGCGGTGGCCGGCCGTTCGTCGCGGTCGCCGACATCCGCCTCGACCTCGCGACTGTCCGACGGCGTTTGCCGCGACCGGATTGTTGGTTAGGGTGACAAGTAGAGGCTGATCCCGATGCCCTTGGCCAGGGCGATGGCCAAGCTGGCGAGTTCGGGGCTGCACAGGCTTACACAGGCTTACCGCTCCCGCGGAGCCGTACAGGCCAGGAGCGGGTGTCCGCCAGGCAGTCGTGATCGCCGGAGGGTGGTCGGACACGACGGGGGGCTCGCGTTGGATCGTCTGGCCGGAGCGGAAGTGGAAGTCGACCGCCACCACGTAGGGGGTTGCGGCGCGGTCGAGTTCGACGATGCCGTTTCCGACCTGCCCGCGGGAGCCGAGGACGTGACGGGACACAGAGGCCGTGGCGTGCCCGGACTTACGGTCACCGGAGTCGTCCGGAAACAACGCCCCGCCGTCGTGGAGCGCCAGCAGGGCGGCGACGTAATCCCGCAACGCCCGACGCTGCACACGGTGGACAAGAAGGTGGGCGGGTGACCGGCCGGCCGGCGCCCGCGGTGCTGCTCCCATCGCTGCGCGTGTGGCTCGGGCTGATTGCGGCCCTCGCCGCGCTGGTGGTCGTCGTGCTCGGGGTCCTGTATGCCGACGCCGGCCGGCCCGGCAGGGTGGACGCGCGGATCCGGGCGGCGGTGGAGGGTGTGGGGCCGCTGTGGCGGCACGTCGCTCTGGCCACGGACTTCTTGGGCGAGCCCGTGGGAGCGGCGACGCTGGTCGTGGCCACCGTGACGGGCTGCCTGCTGCTTCGGCGTCCTCGCGCAGCGGTGCTCGTCGTTGCCGGCGCCGGCATCACCGTAGGGACGGCGACGCTGCTCAAGCACCTGGTGGGACGCACCATCCACGGCGACGAGAACCTGTCCTACCCGAGCGGGCACACCGCCTTCGCCACCGCGCTCGCCCTCGTGGTGGCGCTGCTCGCGACCGGCCGGTTCGGCCTCGGCAGGACGGCCGGCACCTCACTCGTGCTCGCCGCGGCGCTGGTCGCCGGCGCCGCCATGGGCTGGGCGCAGGTCGTCCTGGGCGCGCACTACCCGACTGACGTCCTCGGTGGCTGGTGCACCGCGCTGGTGGTGATACCGGCGACCGCGTGGCTGATCGACCGGACGGCCGACCGGCGGGGCGATCGGACGGCCGACCGGCGGGGCGATGGGACGGCCGGCGCCGGTCGGCAGGAGCGTCGCTGACGCCACGTCACACCAAGCGGCGGAACACGGGCTTCACCGGCCGCCCGGCCAGCCAGGGGGTGGGGTCAGCGGCGTCCAGTGCCTTCCGGTACACCGCACATACCTGGGCCACCACGTCGATGGTGCGGTCGATGTCGGCGTCGCCGAGCGCGCTGCTCACCACGAACGACGGGGCCAGCACTCCGCCCGCGAGGAGCCGACGCAGGAACAGGGTGCGGTACTGCTGCGACGGCTGCCGGTTCTCGTCGAGGGTGGCGAAGACCAGGTTGCTGGCCCGGCCCCGGACGACGATGTGGTCGCCGACGCCCATACCGGCCGCGGCCTCGCGGACACCGGCGGCCAACCGCTCGCCGAGGGCGTGCAGTTGCGCGGTGATCCCCTCCTCGACGTACGTGGTGAGCACGGCCATCGCGGCTGCCAGCGAGTGCGTTTCCGCACCGTGCGTGGTGGACAGCAGGAACACCCGCTCGCCGGAGTGACGCAGCCCGCCCCGCTCCATCAGATCGCGGCGACCGGCCAGCGCGGAGACGGCGAACCCGTTGCCCAGGGCCTTGCCGAACGTGGAGAGGTCGGGGACGACGCCGTACAGGCCCTGGGCGCCCGCCTCGGACCAGCGGAGGCCGGTGATCATCTCGTCGAAGATCAGTACACAGCCGTGCCGGTCGGCCAGTTCGCGGAGGCCTTCGAGGTACCCGGGAGTGGGGTCTTCCCTGCTCAGTGGGGTATCCCCGGCTCGAGCGAAGCCGAGAGCCTGGGGAAGAAGTGGAGAGCTTGGGGAAGGCTCGGTGTGGCCGGCAGGTTCGAGGATCAGACAGGCGACCTCGTCCTGGTACCGGGTGAGCAGATCCTCCGTGGCGGCCAGGTCGCCGTAGGGGAAGGCCACGGTGAGTTCGGTGGTCGACGCCGGAATGCCGGCGGACATCGGCGTGGTGCCGATGAACCAGTCGTCGGTGGAGAAGAACGGATGGTCGCCGCAGATGGCCACCCGCGGGCGCCCGGTGACGGCGCGGGCGAGTCGCACCGCGGCGGTGGTGACGTCGGAGCCGTTCTTCGCGAACTTCACCATCTCGGCGGTCGGCACCGTGGCCAGGAAGCGTTCCGCGGCCTCGACCTCCACGATGGACGGCCGGACGAAGTTGCTGCCACGGTCGAGTTCCCGCCGCACCGCCTCGAGCACGCGTGGGTGGGCGTGGCCGAGGCTGACCGACCGCAGGCCTGAGCCGTACTCGACGTAGCGGTTGCCGTCGATGTCCCACACGTGGGCACCGCGGCCGTGGCTGATGACCGGGGCCAGGTGTTGGGGGTACTGGTCGTCGCCCTTGGCGTAGGTGTGCGCGCCCCCGGGGATCATGGCGTGCAGCCGCTCGTTCGCCTGCCGCGACCGGGGCAGGAGGAACTCTTCGGTGTCTTCGGTGTCCACGCCGACTTCACCTCTCCTTTTGCTTCAGGGCCTCGGCGAGGCTCGGCGCTTCCCGGTCCCGCGGGGACATCGATACGGGCGGCAGCGGCCAGGGGATGGCGAGTTCCGGGTCGTCGAAGGCGATCGTCACGTCCTCGGCCGGGTCGTGCGGGCGGTCGATCCGGTACGAGGTGTCGGCGGTCTCGGTCAGCGCCTGGAAGCCGTGCGCGCACCCCGCCGGGATGTACAGGGTCGTCTGCGTCTCGTCGGACAGCTCGAAGAAGGCCCGGTTGCGATAGGTCGGCGAGTCCGGCCGCAGGTCCACGACGACGTCGAAGATCCTCCCGTACGAACACCGCACCAGCTTGGCCTCGCCGGCTCCGGAGCGCAGGTGCAGGCCGCGCAGCACGCCCCGGGCCGAGCGGGACACGCTGTCTTGGACGAAGGTGGCCGGGTCGAGGCCTACCGAGCGGACCACGTCGGCGTCGAAGGTGCGGCAGAAGAAGCCGCGTTCATCGGCGTACGGCGTCGGCTCGAACAGGTAAGCGCCGTCGATCGCCGGGATTTCGGTCGCCTTCATGGAGCCTCTCGCAGGGCATGGGTGTGGTCGGCCACAGGGAACAGGGCCGTGGTCAAGTCGGTGAATTGGTCCCGGAGTTGACGAGCGGCATCCAGGTTCCGCTCGGTGAGCGTCCGCCGAAGTTCCGCCGATCGCTGCTCCAGCGCCCGGAACTGCTCGAGCAGCCGGTCGGCGTCGACCTCGCGAGCCGGGTGGGAGTACGCGGCAAGCCCCATCTGGGCCATGAGCGCGTCGCTCTTCGCCGCATAGCTGAGTGCGAGCGTCGGCACGCCGACCTTCAGCGCGCAGATCAGGTTGTGGTACCGGGTCGCCACCACGGCGCCGGCAGCCGCCATTTCCTTCATCAGGTCGGCCAGCGAGGCCGCCTCGGCAGCGGTGACCAGCGGCGAGTCCACCGCGTCGAGGATCGCGGCGACCACCGGCGCATCGCACTCGTCGCCGGTGAGCAGCCGGACCGGCCTGCCGTCCTCGACCAGCGCGCGGACGAAGCGGGTCGTCCCGTCGAGGTAGCGCCGGTGGATCTCCTCGGCCCGGGCGCGGTCGTCGTCACCGCCGTGGAAGTCCATGACGCCGACGCAGACCGGGCCCGGCGGGCCCGAGGGCGCGATGGGCGTACCTCCCTGCTCGAGCGAAGCCGAGAGCTCGGGGCACGGCGGCGTTGGCAGGGCGAAGGCGAGGTCCGGGTAGACCTCGTCACGCACGGTGTCCACGCCCATCGCCCGCATCGCGTCGCGGGACAGGTCGTCCCGGTACGACCGGTACGTGGCGAGCCTCGCCGACCACCGCACCAGGGCCCGGGTCGGCCGGTTGCCGATCTCGGCGGCGCCGACGCTGACCAGCGCGACCCGGGTGCCGAACAGCCGGCCGGATGCGCAGAGCAGGAACAGCGAGTACGGGAAGCCCCACGGCCGCAGCGGCAGTGTCGCCTCCAGGACGCCCATACCCGGCACGATCACCACGTCGTGCCGGCGCACCCAGGCAGCGGTGCGGACGGCGTCGACGAGTTTGCCCAGACCCTTCGCCGCGATCGCGCCCGCCCGCGATGCGGTCCGGTACTCCCCGCGGTACCAGTGCAGCCGCGTCGCGGGGATCCGGTACCGCGTCGCGACGACCTCGGGTCCGCCGCACAGCGCGTCCACGACCGCGTCCGGGTGTTCGGCGCGGAGGTAGCCGAGCACGGCCTCGAGCGACCCGTCGTTGCCGAGGTTGCCGGAGCCGAGCAGGCCGAACACCCCGATGCGCACCGGAGGTTGTCCGTCGGTCTCGTCCGCGGACGTCATGCCTGGCTCCCCTCACGTCCGGCGACAAGGGCGTCGACGGAGACAGTGAGCAGGGCCGGGTCGACCGGGGCGCGGTCCTCGACCCGCTCGCCGGAGCCAGGACGGGCCCGGCTGGTCATCCATGCGGCCAGGTGGCGGTAGCACGCGCGCCGGTCGGCCGAGGACAACGGCGCCCGCCGGATCGCCGAGGCGAAGCCCCAGACGTACTCGGCGAGCAGCCGGGGCGTCGGGTGCAGCGGGCCTGCCCGGCGCGGGTCCAGGTTGACGCACCGGGAGCGCATGCTCGGGTTCGCCCGCTCGGCGCGGGTGGGGTGGTCGCGGCGGAAGTACAGCAGTTCCGGCACCTGGTGGAACGGCCCGTGCAGGGCGATCTCGGCGACGAACGTGCGATCCGCGTGGTGGTAGCTGTCCATCGGCTTCACCCGGCGCAGCACGTCGGCCCGTATCACCCCGTAGAAGTCGTCGCCACCGGGCTCGAACAGCAGACTGCGGAAGCGCTCCGCCGGGTGCGGCGAGTCGGTGGCGAGCGTGTACTTGTACGGCACCGTCACCTGGCCGTCGCCGTCGATCACCGCCTGGTCGGCATGGGCGAGGATCACGTCCGGCCGCTCGTCAAGGGCTTCCACGCAGCGCCGCAGCAGGTC
The DNA here is from genome assembly GCF_040651455.1 of Streptomyces sp. NPDC048483. NCBI lineage: Bacteria > Bacillati > Actinomycetota > Actinomycetes > Kitasatosporales > Streptomycetaceae > Streptomyces > Streptomyces sp. NPDC048483. The sequence continues at coordinate 14,145 of NZ_JBEZJZ010000016.1, read as the reverse complement.
CCTGGCGTACAGGTCGTCGTGCGAGGCCCACTTGAACAGCTCGCCGCGGCACTCGGCGAACGCGTGGTTGTGGTTCGGCGTGGCGCCGGTGTTCCGAGGCAGCCCGATGTACCGGATGCGCGCGTCCTGCGCGGCGTACTTGCGGCAGATGTCCTCGGTCCCGTCGGTCGAGGCGTTGTCGGAGATGACCAGCTCGAAGTCCTCGTAGGTCTGGCCGAGCAGGGCGTCGAGCGACTCGGCCAGGTACTCCTCGCCGTTGTACACGGGCAGGCCGATGCTCAGCCTGGGTTGGGCGGTCATGGCGTCCTCACTTCGGGGATGGGGTTGCGGTGGTGCTCGCGCAGGGCGGACCGCAGTTGCAGCCACCACACGGCCGAGCCGCTCAACGTCGCGGCGGCGACGCCCCAGGCCGAGCCGACCGTGCCGCCCACGGCCGCCCCGCCGAGCCCGCCGCCGACATAGCAGGCGGAGGCGAACAGTTGGCAGCGCAGGCTGCGCCGGGCCGCGCCGAGCGCGCGAAGGCCGGCCGCCGCACCGGTGCCGAGTCCTGCGCCCGCGACGCTGAAGGCGATCGGCACGATGAGCTCCGAGGCGGAGTGCCAGACGCCGCCGAGCACAAGCTCGCCGAGCCGGCCCGGCATCAGCAGCAGCGCCCCGCCCCAGAACAGCGCGCCGGCGGCCTGCCCGCCGCCCAACAGAAGGCAGAACGTGCCGAGTCGGTGCGGGGCCCGCCGGAGCACCCGTGCCGCTTCCGGGACGGTGACCAGCGAGAGCCCCATCAGCACGGCGAGGAACGGGCCGAGCAGGAGCTCGCCGCCCCGGACCGCACCCACCGCGCCGACCCCGACGATCGCGCCGAGCCCGTACGCCCGCAGCTGGCTCGCGCCGCTGAGGCTGACGTTCTCGACCAGATACCGGTAGCCGAGATCGCGCTGTTCGCGAAGCCACCCGCGCGCCCCGGTCATGCGGGGCCGGATGCCTGACTGGACGCAGCCATACCCCGCGGCCACCGTGGCGGACGCGCCCCAGGCGAGCACGAAAGCGGCCACGCTGCCCACGCGGGCCGCCACGACCAGGGCCGGGACGAGCGCGACGCCCCACACGAGGTCGTTGACGAACGCCTTACGCCCGATGCCGGCGGCGAAGAACGAGAACCGCCAGGCGTCCTGAAGGAGCAGCCCCGGCAGCATGACGCCGAGGCAGGCGAACGCGGGTCCCAAGCGACCGCCGAGAGCGAGGCCGACCACCAGGCACGCCGCGCCGATGGATACACCGACGCTGAGCGCGGTACCCGAAGAGCGGGCCACCGCCCCGCGCCAGGACGCGTCCGACACACCGCTGAAGCGCACCACGAGCGGATCGGTGGCAAGGCCGCGGGAGACGTTGAGCACCACGCCGCAGGTCACCCAGGCGAGGCTGAACACGCCGAACGCGGTCACCCCCAGCGAGCGGGCCACGTAGATGCCCACCGCGAAGTTGCTCATGCTGGAGGCCGCCTGGTCGGCAAGGCCCCAGGACAGCCGACCGACGAGGGCCCGCTTGGCGGATCCGGCCGGTGGCGCCGTTGTCTGCGGCTTCTCCCCCTCGGTGGTCATCGGAGTCATGCCTTGACGAGCCCGGCGCCGTGCAGAGCGTCGGCCGCGGCGGCGACGGTGTCGAACGGCAGCCCGGACCGCTCGGCGACGTCAAGGAGACTGTGCTCGCCGTCGGAGAGGCTGAGCACCCAGAGCATGGCCATCTCGGTCTGCTTCGCATCGCTCCGGCCGCCGAGCGAGTCGTACAACCCACGCCGCCCCAACTGCGGCTCGCCATAGGGACTGAGGTTGACGTACCGCCGGTTGCCGTCCAGTACGGCGAAGGCCTCGCGGCAGACGGCGAGCGTGTCCGCCATCGCCTCCGGGGAGACGAAGTCCGGGTTGTCCGCCGAGGTGTGGTACTCGGGGTAGCCGGCGTACGGAGTCCGGCTGAGCGACCCCACGCCGAGATCGAACCCGGGCGAGCAGAACTGCCGCTCGTCGTAGCCGTACGGAGTGAACTCGGTTACGTGGTGCGGGCGTTCGGAGGCGGCCAGCACATGCCCCATCACCCGGTCGATCTCCGCGTTGCCGCGCCTGCTCTGCTTGTACGTCAGTTGGCCCGAGTCGCCCGCGCAGGCCAGCACGAGTCCGTGTTTCACCCGTTCCACCCGGTCCGCGTTGCGGGCCAGCCAGGTGATCGCCCCGATGGTGCCGGGCGCGAAGAGGAACCGGTAGGTGTAGTACGGCGTCTGCTCCGCCAGCGCGCGGGCCAGGAACGTCGCCACCGCGATGCCCGCCAAGTTGTCGTTGGCCAGCGACGGGTGGCAGACGTGGCAGGAGACGATCACCTCGTCGGGGACCTGTCCGGGGACCACGTGCTCGGCGTAGGTGAGGTGGCCGTCCGCGAGTGTGGAGTCGACGCGCACCTCGTACTCGCCGTCCGGCAGCGCGTCCAAGGTCTCCTGGGCCAGGCAGAACCCCCATTTCGGCTCGTAGTAGCTCGTGCGGTACGGCACCCAGTTCGGGTGGTCCGGCAGGGTGTGCAGGTGGGCGCGAAGCTCGGCCAGCGGCATGGTCTTTGACACCGGCACGCTGTAGCCGAGCACGTGCAGGCTGGACGCGGCGAAGTCGACGACCCGGTTGCCGGCGGTGTCGGCGATGTACGCGTCCCGGATGTTCCACTCCTGCGGCACCGTCCAGTCGAGCACTTGCGTCCCGGTCGGCACCTCGTGCACCTGCAGCGGTACGTACTCGCCGACGATCTCCAGGGTGGCGCGCACACCGTCGCCGGTGATGCTCCGGCACAGCGGGTACAGCCGCTCCACCAGCGCGTACATCTCTTCGCCGGCCGCGATCATCGGCGCCACCGCAGGGTGTCGTCGACGGCGCCGGCGTCGGACGCGGCGCGCAGCACGGCGAGGCGGGTGAAGCGGCGCTCGAAGTCCTCCCGGGTCAGCCCGAACTTCCGGTAGGCGTCGGCGAGTTCGAGCGCGCCCTGCTTTACCGTCCACTCGCAGTCGAAGCCGGGAATCGCGGCGCGGAACCGGGAGAAGTCCACCCGGTACGAGCGCGGATCGGCACCGGTCTCCCCGGTGATCACCACCTTCGCGCCGGATACCGCCTCGGCGACCTGCTCGGCGATCTCGGCGACCGTGACGTTGTTGATCTCGCTGCCGATGTTGAACGCCCGGTCGTGCACCGCTTCCCGCGGCGCGGTCAGCGCGGTCGCGAAGGCCCGTGCGATGTCGGCGGCGTGCACCAGCGGACGCCACGGGGTGCCGTCGGACATCACAAGCACTTCGCCGGACAGGAGCGCATGGCCCACCAGGTTGTTCAGCACGATGTCGGCGCGCAGCCGGGGCGAGTAGCCGAAGGCGGTGGCGTTGCGCATGTACACCGGGCTGAAGTCGCCGTCGGACAGCGCGTGCAGGTCGTCCTCCACCCGCACCTTGGACTCCGCGTACGGCGTCACCGGGCGCAGCGGGGCGTCCTCGGTCACCAGGCCGTCCCCGCCGGCGGCGCCGTAGACCGAGCAGGTGGACGCATACAGGAACCGCCGCACTCCGGCCTCGCGGGCCAGCCGGGCCAGGCGTACGGAGGCGTGGTGGTTGATGTCGTAGGTGAGGTCCGGGGCGAGGGATCCCAGCGGGTCGTTGGAGAGCGCGGCCAGGTGGATCACGGCGTCCACCCCGGCCACGTGGTCGGCCGTGACGTCGCGCAGGTCCACCCTTCCCCAAGCTCTCGGCTCCGCTCGAGCAGGGGATACCCCAACCCCCGGAGGGTCCGCAGGCGGCGGGCCCAGCACGCAGTCGGCGAACAGGCCGGAGTCGAGGCCGACGACCTCGTGCCCGGCGGCGGCGAGCACCGGGGCCATCACGGTGCCCAAGTAGCCCTGGTGTCCGGTCAGTAGTACGCGCAAGGTTCAACCCCCCAGGTTGAGAGTGAGTTTGGTGACGGCGAACGCCTCGGCGTAGCGCGCATGGCATTCGATGCCGCGGATCCGCGCCAGCCCGAGGAAGGCCTCCCGGTCGTACCAGGGCCGGTGCCGCTGCGAGGGATAGTGCTCCTGCAGCAGCCGCACCTTTTGTTCGGCGATCTCCGGCGACAGCGGCTGGTACGCCGCCGGACGGCCGAGATCGCCGTCCCACTTGACGATCTCGTAGCCGAGGACGAGGTGGTCGCGGAATGCGGTGGTCATCAGCTTCGCCAGGCCGCGGTGGTCCTGGTGCGCGTCATCGGTACGCGGGGCAAGGACCAGGTCCGGCTCGGTCTGCCCACGCAGCTCCTCGACCGCGGCTTTGGCTTCCTCCCAGTGCGCGGGCATTCGGCCGTCCGGCAACTTGAGTACGGTCAGCCGCAGTTCGGCGCCCGGGCAGAAGGCGGCGAGCGCGGCCTGCTCCTCCTGCTCCCGCTCGCTGCCGCCGCCGGAGAGCACCAGCGCGTCGATGCGGATACCCGGCCGCGCGAGGCACAGCGTCAGCAGCGTGCCGCCGGCGCCGATGGCGATGTCGTCGCAGTGCGCGCCCACCGCGACGATCCGGTCCAGGGGCCCGGCCCCGAGCCGGATCACGCGGTCCTCACCGCGGCGCCGTCCCGTTCCCACACGGCCCACGGTCGGTCGCCCCGGGCGTAGGCGTTGTCGAGCGCGGCCCGCTCCTTCACGGTGTCGGTCGGCTTCCAGAAGCCGCGGTGCTGATGCGCCACCAGCCGGGCCCGCTTGGCCAGTTGGGCACATCCGTCGGCGACCAGGTCCCCGTTCTCCGGGATGTGGTCGAAGACCTCCTGGCGGAGCACGAAGTAGCCGCCGTTCTCCCACAGCGGCATGTCGCTCACCGCGGTGATGCCCCCCACCAGGCCGTCCTCGCCCAGGTCCACGCAGTGGAACGACGACTGCGGCGGCACCACCATCATCGACGCACCGGCGTCGCGCCGGGCGAACCGGTCGATCATCTCCGGCAGCGGGGCGTCGGTGAGCACGTCGGCGTAGTTGGCGAGGAACATCTCGTCGCCGTCCAGGTGGTGCCGCACCCGGCGCAGCCGCTCCCCGATCGGCGACTCGATGCCGGTCTGTGCGAACGTGATCGTCCAGTCGGCCATGTCGGTGGACAGCAGCTCGGTCCGACCCTCCCGCAGCACGAAGTCGTTGGACGTCGTCTCCTCGTAGTTGAGGAAGAAGTCCTTGATGTGGTGCGCCCCGTACCCGAGGCACAGGATGAACTCCGTGTGCCCGTAGTACGCGTAGTAGCGCATGACGTGCCAGATCAGCGGCCGTGGGCCGACCATCGCCATCGGCTTGGGCATGTCGTCGGAGGCTCCGCTGCGCATACGCAGCCCATAACCGCCGCAGAACAGTACGACCTTCATGGCTTGACCTCGACAATGCTCAGTTCCGGGATGGGAAAGACCAGCCGGCCGCCCCAGGCGTGGATGAAGGACAGTTGCCCGACCAGCTCGTCCCGCAGGTTCCACGGGAGGACGAGGACGTAGTCGGGCTTGTCGGTGCTGATCTGCTCGGGCGGCAGGATCGGGATGCGGGTGCCCGGGGTGAACCTGCCGTGCTTGTAGGGGTTGCGGTCGACCGTGTACGGGAGCAGGTCGGGCCGGATGCCGCAGTGGTTGAGCAGGGTGTTGCCCTTGCCCGGAGCGCCGTAGCCGACGACCGTCTCGCCGCGCTCGGCCGCCTCGATGAGGAACCGCAGGAGGTCCCGGCGCACCTTGGCCACCCGGGCGGAGAACTCGGTGTACCCGGACAGCTCCTGCAGCCCGGCGGCCTTCTCCCGGGCCAGCACGTCTGCCACCCCCCGGGTCGGCTCGCCGGCCACCTCGGTCGGCCGGGCCCACAGCCGGATGGAGCCGCCGTGCGTGGGCAGCAACTCGACGTCCACGAGCGTGAGTCCGCCGCCGGCGAGGGCTCGGATCGCGGAGGCGACCGTGTAGTACTGGAAGTGCTCGTGGTAGATCGTGTCGTACTGGTTCTCCTCGATCAGGGTCAGCAGGTGCTGCACCTCGATGGAGACCCAGCCGTCGTCGGCGACCAGGGCGCGCAGGCCCTGGGTGAACCCGACCACGTCGGGGATGTGCGCGTACACGTTGTTGGCCACGACCAGGTCCGCCGGGCCGTGTTCGGCGCGGACGGCCGAGCCGGTGGCCGGGTCCAGGAACGCCATGAGCGTGGGCACGCCCGCGTCGCGCGCCGCGGCGCCGACGTTCACCGACGGCTCGATGCCGAGGCAGCGGATGTCCCGGTCCACCACGTGCCTCAGCAGGTATCCGTCGTTGCTCGCGACCTCGACGACGAAGGCTTCCTTCTCCTCGGAGTCGAGATCCAACCGCTGTACGGCGTCGGCGACGAACGTGCGCGCGTGCTCCACCCAGGATGTCGAGAAGGAGGAGAAGTACGCGTACTCGCTGAACGTCTCCTCCGGCGTGATCAGCGGAGGGATCTGCGCGAGCCAGCAGTCGGTGCAGACCCGCAGGTGCAGCGGGTACGCGGGCTCCGGCTGGTCCAGTTGGTCCGCGGCGAGAAAGCTCTCGCACGGCGGGGTCGCCCCCAGATCGACGACGCTCGCCAGTGTCGTCGAGCCGCAGAGTCGGCATCGTGTCATCTACTGTCCCCATCCCCCCTGCTCGTGCGGGTTTCCCCGCCGCGAGCCAGTGCCGACCGACCCGCGATCGCGGTGCGGTACTCCTCCAGCAGGCGCTCCAGCCCGACGGCCGGGCTGAACCCCTGCTCATAACGGCGCCGGGCCGCCTGGCCCATCTCCCGGTTGCGGGCCGGCTCGCCCGTGATCCGGCGTATGCAGGACGCGAGCGAGACAACCTCGCCCGGCCGGTGCAGCAGCCCGGTCACCCCGTCCTCGACGAGTTCGACGAAGGCGCCGTGACCCGCGGCGACGGCCGGGACCCCCGCCGCCATCGCCTCCACGACCACCAGGCCGAACGCCTCCAGCCACGTCGAGGGAGCCACCACGGCGACCGACCTGGCAATGGCCTCCCGGCACTGGGCCGTGTCGTACAGGCCGACGTATTGCACGTCGTCCCGGCCCGCCGCCCAGGCGGTCACCTCGCGCTCCAGCGGCCCCGTGCCGGCGATCACGAGCGGCACGCCCACGCCGCCGTCCGCGGCGAGCTCGTCCCACGCGGCCATGAGCAGCCGTACACCCTTGGCCTCCGCGAGGCGGCCGAGATACAGCAGATGCGCGCCGTCGCCCGCCCGGTACGTGCCCGGGTCTGGCACGAAGTTGTGCTTCACCGCCAGCCGTTCGGCCGGCATGCCTGCCCGTACCAGGACGTCGCGCTGCGCCGCGGAGATGCAGAAGAACCGCTCCACGCCGGACCACCACCGCCGCCGGTTGACCGACAGGCTGACCGCGAGCGGCACCGTCGCAAGGCGGGAGTTCCGGTAGCAGCCGTGCCGGACGGCGGGCAGCGGCGCCGTCCCGACGCACTCGGTGCACGGCTGTCCGTCCCGCTGCAGCGTGCCGGGCGGGCAGACCTGGGTGTAGTTGTGCAGCGTGGCGACGGCGGGGACGCCGGCGTCGGCGCAGGCGGCAAGGACCGCGGGCGACAGGAGCGGGAAGACGTTGTGGACGTGGACGACGTCCGGCCGCTCGGCGCGCAGCCGGGCGGCCAACTCCGCACGGACCGCCGGGTTCCATGGCACGAGGAGCGGCACCGCGACTTTGCCGGGCAGGGACCGGGCGGCGATGTCGTCGCTGCGCCGCTCGAACACCTCGACCCGGTGGCCGGCCGCGCGCAGCAGCTCCACCTCCTGGTCGACGACCTTGTTCTCCCCGCTCGGCTGCGCCGAGGCGTAGCGGTTGTGCACTACCAAGACGTTCATGCCGTGCATGCTCAGGTCATCTCCGATCTCCGGGCCCATCGCGGGATGTGCCGTCGAGGGGCTGCGGGCGTCGGCAGGTGCGTGGCCGCGGCAGGCGCCGCCAACAGCGAGGCGGCCACGGCCAGATGGAGCAGATACGGCGAGGCGTCGCCGAGCCCGGCCTCGGTGTACGACGCGGTGGCGCAGTAGCTGACCAGGAAGATCGCGCAGGCCCGCGGCAGCGACGGCGGCCGCAGCAACGCGACGCCGCCCAGCGCGATGATGATCGCCGCCACGATGGCGGCGCCGGTCAGACCCTGCTCCTGGTAAACGGCCAGCCAGCTGTTGTCGATCGGCAGCCCGCCGAACGACTTGTCGCCAAGGCCCATGCCGAACAGCTGCTCCGTGGTCGTCCGGGGCGCTGCCAGCAGGGCATCCCAGACCTTCGCCCGACCGGTGAGGTTGGAGAAGTTCTCCTCGCTCTGCCCGCGCAGGAACCACGCCTGCAGCGCGGAGCCGAACCCCACCGCGGCCACCGTGGCGCACAGCACCGTCCAGGTGAAGAACCGGCGGGCGGCGGCGCTGGTCAGGAGGAGCGAGCCGATCGCCGGCGCAAGGCCGATGAACAGGCCGAGCGTGGCCGTCCGGGTATGGGTCAGCGCGAGCAGGACGAGTGAGGGCACGATGATGACGGCCGCACTGACTCTGTCGGCCCGGCGCCCCAGGACGAGCAGCACGGTGAGCCCGATGATCACCGCGGCGTACTGTCCGATCTGCGGCGGGGTGAGCGGCCACAACGCGCCGACAAGACGTCCGCCGTAGAGCTCGGGCAGGGCCGCGCCCGGTGAGATGACCAGGCCGGCGGCCACCGACCCGAGCACCGCGAAGTACATCCGGATGTGGTGCCGGACGAACGTCAGGCCGCCGTCCCACCAGCGGCTGAGCAGCCACAGCGTGCCGACGAAGAGAGCCAGCCGGCCGCAGCGGAACAGCGCGCCGAACCCGGACTCCAGATCCACGCTCGAGATCAGGCTCGGTACCAGCAGCAGGGTGAGCAGCAGCACGAAGGCGCTGGCTCGGATGCGCAGCCGGAGATTCACCGCGAGCGCCAGCGCGAACGCGGCGACCAGCGCGCCCATGGTGACCATCTGGATGAGGGAGCGGGGCAGCGGGATGATGGTCACCGCCCCGGCGGAGCCGAGCGTGTTGAGGATCAGCAGCCCCCAGGCTGTCCCGACGATCTTCGGCGAGTGGTCTGTGTGGTCTGGGCTCATCTCAACCACCGTCCCGTGCGCGGAAGGTGCTGCCCGCGTCCTGCTGGTACGGCGTGCCCTGCCACTGCCCGAAGTCGAGCTTTCGGCTCGGGTCGTGGGCGATGAAGTTCCATGGTCCGCGGTACACGTTGTCGTGCCAGCGGTTGCGCTGCTTGTGGGTGATCGCCTCAGCCACCCGTTCGCCCGGGTACGGCGACCAGTCCGGATAGGTGCCGTAGTTGGCCAGCACCGCCATTCGGCCGCACTTCACCGTGCACCCGACGACGGACTTGTCCAGCACGAAGCGGTTGTCGTGGATGTCCACCCGCTGGGTCTTCCACCGGCAGTCGGCGTAGAGCGGTGCGGTGGCGATCGCCGGCTGTGCGCAACGGTCGGTGTTCTTCACCAGCAACGTGCAGTCACCGGACGAGGTGTTGGCCGGGCTGTTGCAGAACCGGTCGGCGTTCTCCCACAGGGTGATCCCGGACCAGTTGTTCTCCAGCACGTTCCGGTAGATCTCGATCTTGTCGGTGCGTGCTCGGATCCGTGGTTCGCCGCCGGACTCGGACAGGTAGACGGTCGCGTACGGGAAGTTGTCGCCGCGCTTGGCCTCCCTGCGGCCCTCGACCCAGTTGTTCCGCCGGATCGTGTTCTTCCGGATGACCGCGTTGTAGCTGGTCTCGTAGATCAGCGCGGCACCGTCGTTGTCCTCGAGCACGTTGTTCTCGATGTGGAAGTCGTTGTTGTTGGTGTCCGCCCACAACCCGGTTCCCCGGTTGTCGTGCACCCAATTGCCGTGTACGTCGGCGCCGTTGACGGCCCAGAACTTGATGCCTCCTGTGCAGCCGCAGCCCTTCCGTCGCCGCTCCCACTCGCCGGTGTTGTTGCCCACGATCTCGTTGCCCTCGACCACCAGGTCGGTGATGCGGCCGTTGGCCTTGTACGCGTTCATTCCGTACTGACCGTTTTCGCGCAGGCAGTTGGCGCGGACCTGCTGGCGGGCACCGGCCATCAGTCCGGCGCCGGAGTTGTGCTGGATCGTCGTGTGCTCGATCACCCACCCGTCGGCCGAGTCGTGGTTGACCACGCCCTCGTCCGCCGGCGCGACGAAGCGCTGCACGGTCAGGTAGCGGATGGTGACGTTGCGGGCGGTGCCGCCGAACGCGTACTGGTTGGTCTTCCGGCCGTCGAGCACCGCGCCCAGCGCGCCGAGGTAGCGGTTCCCCTTCTTGGGGATGACCTGGGAGTAGCGGTCCGGATCGAGCCTGTGCTTGCCCGGTCGAAGCCAGAACGTGGTGTTCGGGGGGCTGCTCTTGGTCTTCGCGGCCAGGTCACCAACGACCGCGGGGTCGATCGTCACCGCGCCCGCCGGCGCCTTCGCCGGCCCGGCCGCGGGCTTGGCGCACACCCGGGCCACGGATCGGGCCGCGGACGTGGATGGCGCACCGGTCGGCTCCGCCGGGGCGCCCGGCGAGCTCTCACAGCCGGCCGCCGCCGGCAGGGCCAGCGCCAGCGGTGCCGCCGCCCACGCCCAGTGCCGCCTCTTGATCCCCATGCGCCCCCCTAGCCGCGGAACCTGAGCACGGTGGTGAACCCGTCCGCGCCGTAGGCGAAGCCGGTGCCGACCAGCGTGGTGGTGGGTTCCTTGCGCCCGAAGCCGGGGGAGTACCAGCCCAGCGGCGGGTCACTCTCGCCGCGATGCGCCCGCCAGGACAGCTGCCCGGGCAGGTCGAGCACCGCGGAGCGGTCCTCGCCGTCGCGGGTCCAGGTGAGCTGTGCCCGGTTCTCCACCAGGTCCGCGGCGATCGCCGGGCCGAGGTGGAACGCCAGGCGCAGGGCCCGGCGCGGGCCGCGCAGCTCGTCGACCACCCTCAACTCCTGGCTCGCGGCGGTCAGTTCCACCCGGCGGCGGTGCACGGAGCCCTGGTAACCGTCGTGCTCGGCGCACCAGCGGGCCACACCGTCCTCGGACGTCTCGGCGACCAGGACGCGGCTGCGGGCATGCCGGGTCCACAGGAACGGGCCGCCGGAGACGGACTGGTCACCGCCGTCCAGTTGCAGGGTGGTGTGGCCGAGGGTCGACCGGAAGTACTGCCGCCACTCGGGTTGCCCGTGGTAGCAGTACGTTCCCGGGTCGGCGAGCACGTCGACCCCGTCGTGCCGGACCTCCACGGACAGCGCGTCCGCGTGGGCATGCGCGGCGATGGACAGGAACCCGTGCGGACCACCGTCGCAGCGGCACCAGACCTCCTCGGTCCCGCGCAGGATGGTCATGCCCGCGTCGGCGAAATGGGCCGGTCGGCTTGCCGGGCGGGACACGGCCGGTGCGGTTTCCCTTTTCGCGTACGGCCGGATGAGCGCGGCAAGGAGCGGGGTGCGCACATCGGTGCCGGTCACCGTCGGCCACCAGGCCAGCCGGCCGAACACGGCGTCCCCGGTGGCAAGGAGCGAGGCCCAGCGGTCGGTTCCCGTGCCGTCCACGACCAGACCGTGTCCGTCGTCCGCGTCCCCCTGGCGCGGCGGCCGTAACCGGCCGTCCACGACGGCCGCGAGCGCGTCGGTCATGCGCAGCAGCACCAGCCGGATGGACGCGGGGACCGGCACATCGGCGGCATCCGCCTCGGCCACCGCGGCCAGGCCGAGCTCAAGCACCAGTCCGTGATACTCGGTGGCCAACTCGCGGTTGAGGCCGGAGTCGAAGGTGTTGCTTCGCAGATGCCACTCCAGCGACCGCAGCGCGCCGGCCCGCCAGCGCGCCGAGGAGGGGAACCACCCGAACGCGCAGGCCCCGGCCAACTGCCCGGCGGCCTCGGCGATGACGTGGTTGTTCGCCGAAGACCCGCGGCTGGGGAAGGCGGCCAGCCAGCGCTGATGGTGCCAGATCTGGTTCAGCGCCACCGGGTTGCCCTCGAACAGCCCGACCGCGCCCGGCCAGCCGTCGAGCAGCCGGCGGATCCACACCCAGGACAGCAGCCGGATGCCCAGCTCGATGCCGCTGATCCAGTGCACGCCGCGCAGCGGTGGGTTGGCCGTCCACCACGACCGCAGGTGCTCGGCCACGCGCTCGGCGTACCGCTCGTTCCCGGTGATCGCGTAGGCGGCGGCGAGCACGGTGAGGTACTGATGCCGGGACAGCTCCCAGATCTGCTTGATGTCCCCGACCGCGTCCTCGTTCCGGTACGGCACGTCGAAGGCGTAGCCCCATGGAGCCCGGCGCCCGGTCTTCGGGTCGCACCACCAGTCCGGGTCGGCCAGGTCGTCGCGGACCACCCCGAAATACTCGACGTGCCCGTACATCAGCCGATCCGCCTCGGCGATGAGCCGTTTCGCGGCTTCCGCCGGCACTGCGGCGATCGCCCCGGCGGGCAGTACCGCGGTGAACCGGGCGCCGGTCACGCTCGGGCAGTCCGGCAGCGACGACCGCCACCGCCGCCTGCGCACCGCGTCGCCCACCCGGCCGCCGACCTCCCGCGGTCCCATCCGGGACAAGCGCCTCAGGTACCAGCCCACGCTCATGGTCATCGTGCCCTCGCCAGTGTCACCGGCGCGCCGCCGACCAGGCCGGCCTGGACGGCGAGGGTGGCCGACGTGGTGGCGATCAGCGACTCCAGCGGCACCGGCATCGGCCCGCCGGTCCGCACGGCCTTGATGAACGCGGCCAACTCGGCGGACTGGCCCTTGTCACGGGCCTTGGGCAGCCGCGAGCTGACCCACCGCTTGCGGCGGCCATCGTAAACAGCGGCACGGACGAAGTCGTCGAGCCTCAGCACCTTGCCGTCCGCGACAAGGTCCAGCGTCTCCTTGGGGAAACTGGCCGCGCCGGTGGTGACGTAGCTGATGGTGGCGGTGGACCCGTCCGGGTAGCGCAGCACGACCTGCAGGTCCTCGTTGCCGGACGTGGCGACCGCGTACACCGAGACCGGGTCGCCCGCGAGCAGCCAGCTCACCGTGTCGATGAAGTGCCCGCCCTCGCCGGCGAAGCGCGAGCCCTCGGTGCCCTGTTGGAGGTACCAGCTGCCGTGCCCCAACTGGCCCGCGTTGACCAGGTAGCGGACGCTCGCCGGACCGGTCCGGGCGCCGAACCGCTTCCTGGCCTCCTGCAACAGCGGCGCGAACCGGCGGTTGAAGCCCACCTGCAGCCGGTCGTTGCCGGACTCCTCCACCGCCGCGAGCACGCCGGCCAGCTCGTCCTCGGTGAGGGCTAGGGGCTTCTCCACGAACACCGTCTTGCCGGCCAGCAGCGCCCTCTGGGTCAGTTCGGCGTGCGAGCTGTGCCGGGTGACCACGAACACCGCGTCGATCGACGGGTCGCCGAGCACGGCGTCGAGATCGGTGGTCGCCTCGGCGAAGCCGAACTTCCGCTTCGCATTGGCCGCGGACAGCGCCGTCGTGGTGACGACGGTCGACAGCGTGATGCCGTCGCGCTGTGCCAGGTGCGGCAGCAGCATCGACGTCGCGTAGTTTCCCGCGCCGACGAACGCCAGCCGCACCTGCGCCTTGGCAGCCCGGGCCGGGGTGGACGCTACGCCGCTGCGTCGCACCGCGGGCACGGCCACCGCCGGGGCCTCCGCTTCCCCCGCTTCCCCCGCGCGTTCGGGGTACCGGAACAGCACAGCCACGGCCTTCAGATCGCCGTCCTTCAGGCGCTGGTACGTCTCGACGGCGTCATCGAAGTCGGCGATGTGGGAGACCAAGGGCTCCACGTCGACGCTGCCGCGGGCGAGGAGATCGAGGAAACATGCCAGGTTGCGGCGCTCGGTCCAGCGCACATAGCCGATCGGATAGTCCCGCCCCTCGAGTTCGTACTCCGGGTCGTAGCGCCCGGGGCCGTACGAGCGCGAGAACCGGACGTCGAGCTCTTTCTCGTAGTACGCGTTCCACGGCAGGTCCAGGCGGCACTTGCCGATGTCGACGACCCGGCCGCGATCCCGGCTCAACCGGGCGGCCAGCTCGACGGGCTGGTTGCTGCCGCCGCCGGCGGCCAGGTACACCTGGTCCACGCCGTGACCGCCGGTGAGTTCTGCGACGGCGGCTTCCACGGCCGCGGACGCGG